>JBNKYR010000123.1:0-11218 GCA_050300995.1 Crocinitomicaceae bacterium
GGATTCAATGGTTTTGCTCGATGTACTTTACAATGCCGGTTTTCACGTACATGCACTTCACGTCAACTATGGATTACGCGGTAGTGACGCAGAGAAAGATACGCTGCTGGTAAAAAGCTATTGTGCTGAACGGTCCATTCCTTTTAAACTTCGCCAGGCCAACCCGAACGACTTGCAGCATAACCTTCAGGAAAAAGCCCGAAATTTCCGCTATGACTGGTTTGAAGAAATCCTCTCGACAGATTCCCGAAATGCTGTCGTGCTGGCGCACCATGCCGATGATCAGGTAGAGACCTTCTTTCTCAACCTTGCCCGAAAATCGGGTATTATGGGACTCGCATGCATGCCTTTTGAACGGAATGGGCTCCTCCGTCCAATGTTGGAAATCCGGAAAGAAGACATTCTGGAATATGCAAAAAACAATGCCATTCCATGGCGTGACGATGCTTCAAACGAACAGACCTATTACCGACGAAACCTCTTGCGCAACCTGGTGCTTCCGCGCCTGAAAAAAGACCTTCCTGAACTGGAAGAAAGCACCTTGTTACTGATTCGAAAGTTCCAGGAGAAGCAAGCCATGCTGGAAAAAACAATCCGGGTACTCGTTGAAAATTGGCTGAAAAACCGACGATTGCCCCCTGATGAATGGAACTCACTGGATGAACATGCCCAAATGGAAGTCGCGCGTCAACTGCATCAACCACCTTCGTTCATCGCTACTCTAAACAATCTTACCAATGCGCCTAAGGGTAAGATCCTTGAACTACAAACCGGAAGCTTCATGCCCTACGACATCCTGGTAAGAGAAGTAAATGATCTTGCATTTGTGCGAACTTCAAGCGGACATCCGCTGCCGGAACTTCTTGTGGAAACAGTCGATGAACTCCCCTCCCGATTTGACAAAAACGAGCTCTACCTTGACCCGGATAAGCTCCAAGGAAAACTACGAATTCGCTATTGGGAAATCAACGATCGAATGGCTCCCGTTGGAATGAAAGGCTCCAAGCTGATCTCCGACATCATTACCGCAGCCAAAATTCCTTTCGAAAAAAAACAGAGGGTACTAATCGTGCATGACGACCGACACATTCACTGGTGCCCGGGCTACAAAGTAGGAAGGCATGCATTGGCCGACGGTTCAAGTCAGCACATTCTTCGCTGCATCATCAACGATCCAGTAACTCAAGAATAGGTTCCCCGGTCAATCCCGAAGGATTCTGCAGGTACAGCAAGTGAGCAAGCGTAGCAGAAATATCTGTGATGTTCACATTTCGCATGATCTCCTGTGAAGGAATGTTACTTCCGAACCAAAGCAATGGGACATGCGTATCGTAACTGTATGCCGATCCATGACTTGTTCCTTTCCTGGATGCTTCAGAGTCCAGATCCTTCGGCAGATAGCCAGGCTCCAACATAAAGATCAGGTCTCCGCTTTCCGCATGATGGAACCCTCTTCGAACCATGTCCATCCATTCGTCATCCACCCCCGAATGATAGAGATCCCGGGCAGTAAAAACGCGTTTCACACCGTCCCATTGCTGAATCTCAGCAGCCAATGCAGCGGCCACTTCTGCCTTATCGAGTTGTTTTTCCTTAAGTACCTGATCGTTCAGATAAATATTCAGGTTCTTCTCTTTTGCAATTACATCCACCCCATAACGCTTCACTGAAAACGCGCGCAATTCCGAAATGTGCGGATCAAGGAAAAAATACCCGCCCGGGAGTTGTTGGTCCTCAAGGAACTGGGGCACGGGAACAACCGCATGATCGGCCGTCAAAAAGAGCACAAATCCCTTCTTCCCAACTTTCGATTCCAGCGCATCAAGCAATCGTTCGATCTCCAGATCCAAACGGATGTACATGTCCTCAATTTCCACAGAATGAGGTCCGAACGCATGCCCGGCAATATCCGGCGTGGAATAACTGATGCAAAGCATGTCTGTTTGTCCATCCTGCCCGAGCTGTTCTCCCTCAAGGGATGCAATAGCGAAATCGGTCAAATACGTATTTGCGAAAGGTGTTACGGTAAACAACTCGTAATTGGGATTTCCTCCACTCATGTTTTTCAGGTCGTACGGAAAAGTCGGAGTGGTTTTTCCCGGCAACAAATGCTCATACGGACGACTATCCGGACCACTTTCAGTATACTGTTCAATCGGGTAGTAGGTATCCCAAATCATTCCACAGGCTTTGTCCGGATATTTTGTCGTGTTGAACTCCTTCACCCACGACGGTAACTCACTCCTGAAAAAGCTGCTTGTGATCAGTTGTCCTGTCGCGTAATCAAACCAATAGGATCCGTCACTGAGATGTCCACCAGGCAAAATAGCCCCACGGTTCTTGATTGACATGGAAACCACGCGGGCATCCCCATAGGTCAGTTTCAATTGATCGGTGATGGTATTGACCTTCAGGTGCACCGGAGAAAAGCGACCGAAAGCTGAGGCAGACCCTACCGTGTTCACCGTCGAGTCCGTAACGCAATTGATCTCCTTTCCGATTGACCTGTCGTACCATTCGTTCGCTACGATCCCATGATTCCCGGGAGTAGTTCCCGTATAGATTGACGCATGGCCGGGCCCGGTAAATGTTGGAATGTAATTGTAATTGGTGTTCCGACAATTCGTTCCTTTCTGCATCATCTTCTTGAAGCCGCCATCCCCGAACTTGTCGTAAAAACGGTACAGGTATTCATAACACATCTGATCAACGACAATTCCGACGACCAGTTTCGGGGAATCTTTTTGCTGCGTAAATGCTACGTTTCCTATCAATGAGACAACTACAAAAAGTAGAATGGACTTCATGGTACTGATTTGTTTTTTTTCAAAAGTACCAATTATTCGAGGGGTTATGAAACCAAAAGTGCCCCCAAAAGGAGGCACCAAGGTTAAGTTTCCGTAAGATTTTTATTTCCTGACGGAAAAGACTTTCAGCAATGTGTAGGAGTCACAATGAACAGGATCGCCATGAGCTGTCCCTGATCACAGCATTCCACTCCGGCAGTGATCACACAACAGCACGCATTGGCTGCTGCCCGGGCCTCCACCTGCGCCAGTGCCAGCGCTGCTCCGCACGGATCTCCGATTCCCTCACACGGGTTCCCGGCTTTACCAAGAATGATTGTTGCATTCAGATCAAGGTCCGCAAGGCTTGTTCCGTCTTCAAAGACCACATTCCCGTCGTACTTTTCCAGAAGTTCTTTTACCGTGATCTTCTCTACCGTTGCTGATGGTACGGGGTCTTCTCCCCCGAAGGAAACGAACGCCGTCAACAGCGCCGTCATGCAAATAAATGCCAGTTTTTTCATAAGTCTGAAGTTTAAATTGTTGGTAATGAACCAAAACTAAAATGCAACTCAGATAAAATCAAGCGTACAAATACGGTTATTAACAGGCATATTTACCTGAATTCAAACAAAAAACCCCTGCCAATCATGACAGGGGCCAAACCAAAAATAATTTAGTATTTAGCGTACAATTGCCAGCTTAACAGGTAGCGTATACACGCCGTTATCGCTTACGCGCACGGTATACATTCCCTGAGGCAAATCCTGCACATCAAAGGTAATGTTGGTTGATAGCTCGTTTATTTCCTTTACACGGACCAGCTTACCGGTCTGGTCGAACATTTCTACATTTCCTGAAAGCAATGGCTTCGAAGTACTGATCGTTACCTGATTCCCCGCAGGGTTCGGGAATGTTTTCACCGTATAGTCACTTTCATTCATCCCGGTTACGTCTTCCTGGTAGAATACTTTGAAATCATCGAAATAGAAACCATCCATCCGAACACCTCCATCAGACTCGAGCCGGAAACGCACATTGATGGTCTGTCCAAGGTAATCACTCAGATCAATCTCTTCGAGGACCCAATCGGATTGAGCACCTTCATACACAGGCTCGCCGTCCGGCTGAACACCACTGTTCCATCCACCCTGCTGAATTCCCGGTACTGTGTACAATCCACACTGACCGATCCACGTACTTCCACCGTCGGTTGAAACCTGGAACTGGCAATAATCGTAGTCTGTTTCAATTTCCCACTTTGCATAGTAAGAAACCATCGCCTGAGTCGCGTTGGTAAGATCAATGCTCTGATTCAATTCATACGTGTCATCTGCGTTGTTCTGGTAATCACCGTTGCTGTCAGTAAAACTCTTGCTAGGTGAAACATAGGTCAACCCTGTGGTTACCCAACCTCCCGTCCAGTTTGCACTGGAAGTGGCATCGTCTGAAAACTGCAACGGAAGCGCTCCATAGGTCTTCACAATTGTATCGCGGTGCGTCCACAACGGATAAACCGTATTCAGTACATATTTGATCTCTGCGCCGGCCGTAATCGCCGGATCCAGCACGTAAGAAATACTACCGGACATTGTATCGCGGATATTGATGTCGTAATCTACAGGCATTCCTACAGACTGTATGTTGGTCAATGGTTCAATGGAAACCGTAACTACCCCGTCTTCTCTTCCGAGGCGACGTACAAAATGATTGAAGTTGCCGCTCATGCTGGAAACAAGTCCCGGATCAGTTTCATTTACCACCATGTAGCGGTGCGTCATGTGCGACAGAACCAGGTTCGGGAATACCATTTCCTGGCAGGTAGGGATCACTTCCGACTGGGCAGGCCAGAATGACGTTCCGATCTCCGGCGTCATGGCAAAAATAGTGTCCTTCATTCCTACGCCGATATCCATCTTGTACATGTAATCATCCGAATCACCTGAAGCAGGATACAAATCCGAACTCTTCTCTCCCACATAACCATTGTACGCAGACATGTGCTTCGTGAGGTCCTGGAAGTAATCATGGTGATCAGCAAATTCGCCCACCGTTGTTCCGATTGGGTGCAAGAGATCACGTCCGTACGTATGCGCATTGAATGCCGAAGTAAATCCAACGTTTTCTACCAACCATTTGATCGCTTGATTTTCAGGCTCTGAGAACGAATAATCATTCCCGTCATCTGGTCCACCCGGATACGTATCGTCATTCGGGCTGAAGTTCACTCCTGTTGTTCCCCAACCATACGAGTAATTACGGTTATTGTCTACTCCGGGATTGGTTGTCCCCACAGGACGCTTATTCTTTCGGTGCATTCCGAAACCACTCGGATCAGCTGTTTCGTTTTCAATGTATCCGTCCGGGTTCAAACAAGGCACAAAATAAATCTCGGTATTGTTCACGATGAACTGCACCTCCTCATTGCTTGCATAGTTTTCAAGCAGATACCACATGTAAAAGATCGTTTCCGACATACTCATCGGTTCACGTGCGTGATGGATCGCTGTCTGCAGCACTTTTGGCTCGGAAGCTTCATTGGTGTTCGGATTGTCGGAAATCTTCACATAATAGATCGGGCGACCTTCCCACGTTTGAAACGTAGAGATCTGCGTCTTTGCAGTAATAAGGTTCGGATACTGAGCAACCATATCGTCCAGCTCGTTCAACATTTGCTGATAAGTATAATACCCTGCATAGTTCCCGGCGCTTGTTTCGAAATTGGCTGGAACCGGGTAGTCATTCCCTCCGGAACCGGAACCATTACAAACGGCATTTTTGGTTGATCCTGATTTTTTGTTCTGCTCAGCGTACCAGGCTTTCACATCGTCAACCACTACTTCGTAAGGAATCCCACTCTGGTCAATGAGGAGAATTTCTCTGTCCGAGAAATCGCTGATGAACCAGGTATCCTTTTTCCGCTGACCGTGGTCAATGGGAAGCCCCATTGCAGCCAACTGCCCCAATTCTTCGGAATTGGCGTAAATCTTGACTTTGGAATACTTCTGGGAGAAGGAGATTTGGACGCACAGAAGCGCGACCAAGGTGAGAAGGGTTTTCATTTTCATTCTAGTTTTAGCACCCGTAAGTTACGGATTTTTTCATCCCTTACAAAAGAATTTAAGGGAATATGTGCCTGCATAACATCTCGGGACTATTTTCAATCCTGCCGTCCATCCAATTGCTGATCCCTCCGACACTAAAAAGGACCTGCCAGCCATTTCCTTTCATTTTTCTGTAACTATCTGAACGCTTGACGGTCTTATTGGAAAGAACGCCAATTGAATGTTTCACAAAAACAAAAAAGTCATGAAAACAGCAATCGCCCTTTTAACCGTTCTCCTTTTTTCTGCAGGTACAAGCTTTGCCTCTGGTAATCCTGATCTCGTTCACGAGATCCGCAACAAGATCTATGTCGATCTCAGCAATGTTGAGATCAATGAAGCAGGTCAGGATTACGTGACGGTCAGTTTCCGTATCGTGGACTCGGAGATCAAGATTCTGGAAGTTGGCGGAAGCAATGATGAGTTGGAAGAACTGATCATTCGTGAACTGAACCAGATCCACGTGGACTCGCCGTACATCAGCGGAAGAACGTACGTGTACCGTTTCACTTTCGAGAAGATCTAGCAAGTTATGGAAGTGAATGTGAGGGACGCCATGGCGTCCCTTTTTTATTGGTGCATGGCACCGATCTTCGCTGAAATGCTATCAAGGTAGTAGATCGGGCCGCGAATGTGCGGCTTGTCAATCGTATACATACTTTTGGGCTCATTGGCCGCCTCGAACAGTACAACTCCTTCTTTATAAGGTATCGTTTGGTCTTCCGTACTGTGAATCACCAGAACCGGTTGCGTGAATTCCGGCAGACTTTTTTTGGCGCTGTACATTTCGCGGGTGAAGATTCTGCCAAGCACCGGCACATGTTTCGCGGCGATATCCTTGTGGGATGAAAACGCTCCTTCTAGAATCAACCCGCGCACATTCTCCGGATCGCGTGTAGCAACTACGGCTGCCAAATGCCCTCCAAGGGATTGCCCATAGATGTATAACTCTGTTTGTTCGGCATCCATTCGGCTTCTCAGATTTTTGAGTCCGGACAACCCATCGAGCAGCACATTTTTTCGCGTAGCCTTTCCTTCACTAAAGCCAAAGCCACTGTAATCGATCATGTAAACCTGATAACCTGCTTCTGCAAAAGGCGTCGCGAGCGCATATTGATACACCACGTTCCCTGCATTGCCGTGCAAAAAGTAAAGCACTTTTCCGTTGAAATCACTTTTCGGGTAAAAATGCCACCCGTGAATCCGATTCCCGCTTTCGCTATCGAAATAAACACTTTCAACAGTGTACGGCAGTTCCATTGTTTCACCCTTCGAGTTGACCACCGCTGGTGTTCTATCTTCCTGAAAGGAGAGCGTCAATGTGTCCTCGTACTTCTCCACGTAACGTGTAAACGAATCCTCATCATGCAAGGGCATCGGCACCAGAAAGAGCTTGTTCAGGGCACAGGAAGACACCAATGCGAGGACCAGAAGTATTGCGAGTTTATTCAACATGTGATTACTTTAGCAGATCGACGAGGTAAGCGATCTTATCCGTTTGGATCATATCCGGATTTTTCCGGATCGCCTCCACATTTCTCTTTTTGGTTTCCACACCCCAAATCGTCACGTACAAGCCCTGATCATGCGCCAGCTTCACCTGATCAGCTGAAATCGCATCCGTGGAAATCGAAATTCCCCGATAACCGTTGTTGAGGGCTGTGGAATAACCGTCATCGAAGGTCTGCGGATAATAATACAACAAGATGGAAGTTTCCTTCGACTTGATGAGATTCAGAAAATCCGGGCTTTGACTTTCTACATAAACATTTTCGTGCAGTCCGTATGCATTGTAAAAATCGACGATCTCCTCTGCAAAGGCATTGAAATAATCGTTGAGATCCGTTCCTTCCGCCGGGTATAATTTGATGTCAAACGTGAACGTACGACTCTCATAAAAATCGATTGCTTCAAAGATCTGATCGAGGCGTACAACGCGGTAATTCCCATACGGCGCATTCGTATAATTGGCCGCCTTGAGTTCGTTCCAGGTAAGTGAATTGACAACGCCCGACATGTCGGTACTTTCGTCGAGTTGTCCATCATGAAAAGCCACAAGGATACTGTCCTTTGTCATCTGCACATCCATTTCGGAACCGTCGGCATCAAGATTCAGACAGTTGCCAATGGCTTCAAGACTGTTCATCGGAAAAAGGTCCGAAATCCCCATTCCACCATGTCCCAGAATCTCAATCTTATTGTTGTTCAGATTCTGAACGGTGAACTCCTCTTTTTTGCAGGCAGTCAAAAGAAGCACAAAGGACGCTATGTAAATCCATTTATTCAAAAGCTAAATCCTACAGCCAGATACGGCCAGTGTCGCACCATCGAAAAACGTTCAAATATAGGTGAATAACCCGCTCTGAAGAGAAAACCACCTGTCTGATTCTGGTAACGGACTCCGACGCACAGATTCCCATGCACCTCACTCGCCCGCTCGGGTTCAAGAAATGAATTGGCGTGCACGACACTCGTGTAAGTAGTCCCGACACCCACTTCTCCTTTCCAGCGTTTGCCATACGTAAAATGAACTCCGAAAGGAATTGCGATATCCGGGTTGAAATTCTCCTGAAAATCCTTGAAGCGGTTAAAGCCGAAGCCGAAACGCGGGCCGATATTGAACAATCCCCTGGAATAGGAAATCCGTTCATAATTGAGAGAACCGATACCTCCGAAGCCACCGGCTTCGAGGTACAGGAGGTTGTTGGCTGGTTCTGATTCCGATTGTCCGTGGCAGACAGATCCGATGAACAGGAACAGAATCCATATTTTCAGGTACCCGGGCATCGTAACGAATGTAGTGAAAAACAAAAGACCGCAACTGTTCTTTAACAATTGCGGCCTCTTCATTCAAAAAACTAATGGATGGTAATACTGTATGGCATCCTCATCTGGATTCCGGAATACCCTTCAAGCGTTTTGAGTTGCTCATAGTAATCAAGCACTGCTTTTGGGAGTTCCGGCTGCTTCATCATCAAACTTGATTTCTCATCTTCTTTGTCTGCCAGTTGCTCCAGAAGCGCCTCAAACTTATCTTCCTTCACCTTCGGGTAGTACAGGACTTTCGGTTCCTTGATCCCCGCTTTGTCGGCCGCATACGCAATCGCATCTTTTAAACCTCCCAGTTCGTCAACCAATCCTTTTTCCTTCGCATCCGATCCTGTCCAAACACGACCACGGGCAATCACGTCGACTTGCTCCTTCGTCATTCCACGGCCTTCGGCAACACGCGCCTTGAAATCATCGTAAATCTCGTCGACGCTCTTCTGGATCAGGGCCAGTTCCGACTCGGTCAAACGACGATTCGTAGTCATTACAGCATGCTGATTCGTTGAAACGCGATCGAATGTAATCCCGAGTTTATTTTGCATCATATCTCCGGTGTAAGGAATCACTCCAAACACTCCGATTGAACCCGTAATTGTCGTTGGCTCAGCAAAGATCGCAGTTGCCGGAGAAGCAATGTAGTACCCCCCGGAAGCGGCTACGTCTCCCATTGAAACAATGACTTTCTTGGTCTCGTTGGTCAACTTCACCTCACGCCAGATCTCATCACTTGCCAGAGCACTTCCTCCCGGGCTGTTGATACGGAATACCACCGTTTTAACCGATTCGTTCTCACGAACGTCCTGGAAGAGTTTACAAATACCCTCGGAAGTCAATCCGTCTCCCTCACGCGACACATCTCCCTCGGCAAGGATCACTGCCACATTTGGTTTGTCTTCTTTCATCATGACCTGATCCTGGTAAAAGCGTTTCTTCGAATACTTCTCGAAAGCAAGCAATTCCAGTTCCTTATCATCCGGAGTTCCTGCTTTCTCCGCAAGCATATCAATCACCTCGTCACGGTATTTGGTCGCGTCGATCAATTTGTATTTTACGGCGTCCTTCATGTCCAGCACCAATGCATTCTCCGCAATACGATCGAGCTCCTTCACATCCAGCTTACGCTCTTTGGCGATATCGTTCTTGTACTCGGACCAAAGGTTTCCGATGTAACGTTCTACCTGCAAACGGGAAGAATCACTCATGTTCTCCCGGAAGAACGGCTCCACCGCACTTTTGAAATCGTTATTACTTCCGCGGATCACCTGCATTTCCACTTCCAGTTTATCCAGGGTATTCTTGAAAAATGAAAGTTCACCTCCCAATCCCAAAAACTGCATGTTCGTGGTCGGGAATCCATAATTTTCATTTGCAGCAGAAGCCACATAGTATTCCAGTTGCGACACAAATTCTCCGCTGTGGTAGGCCACCACAAACTTTCCGCTTTCTTCAAAATCGTTGATCGCCTGACGCAGTTCTTTAGCCGTAGCCATCCCACAACTCAACCCATTGAGCTCAATAAAGACTCCTTTGATCTTGTCATCTGTTTTGGCTTCTTCAAAGCCATGAAGAATATCCGCCAGACTCGGGGTGTACTTCATCGAAAACGAAGTCGGATCGAATTCAGAACTGCTGCGCTCATTCACATCCCCATTGAGTGTCATGTGCAACACAGTATTCTTTTCCACCTTAAAAGTGGAATCTCCTTCCAGTCCTCCGATAAATGCTCCGAGCACTACCAACCAAACGATAACCCCCAATACAGAAACGATCAGGGCCGCCCAGAAGCTAGGCCAGAAAATTCTTCCGAATGTGATTTTTCTCTCTGACATAACGCTAGTTTTAGTTAGTATAAATATAGGAAGGACCGTTGCCGTATTCCGATGATTTTACGTGGATGGCAAAAGCGGCATGTGAAACGGAAATTGTACCGGATAAACCGTTCGCGAATTCCAACCATAAAAAAACCCTCTGCCAGGGGCAGAGGGTTCATTTATTTAAATCAACAATTACTTCGATGCAAGTTCGACGAAGTCGTCATAAGAAACTTCCTTCTCGTTCAGCTTCACCGTTTCCTTAAAGAAATCCGTAAGCTTCTGCTCAGCCAGCATATCGTAAATACGATTAGCCTCGTCTTTATTCTGAAGGATGCTCATTGCAGATTGTGTCAATTCCTCATCCGGAGGAGCCGGCATACCATACTGGGCATAGTTGTTCGCAATCAGACCTTTTGTAAAGGCAATCACTTCCTCATTTTCCAGTTTAATATTATTTGAACGGAAGATCTCTCCCTGGATCAACTGCCACTTAAGTCCTTTGGCATATCCGTCGTATTCCGCTTCAATCTGCTCTTCAGTGATTTCTTTTTCATTGGACAGCTTGATCCAACGCTTCAGGAAATCATCCGGAAGATCCACGTTCGTTTTTTCAATGAGGTCTTCGTATACTGCACGCGTCAACAACTTGTCGGCGTCAGTATTGAACATTCCGCTCAAATCCGAT
>JBNKYR010000124.1:0-11056 GCA_050300995.1 Crocinitomicaceae bacterium
CTCCAATATAGGCTTCTGCACGGTCGCTCGTTCCAATGTCGGTGATGTCGTAGTACACGGAAACCTTGGCCGGTTCATGCTGTTGCATCAAAGTGTTGAAGTTGTCTACTACGTAGATCCCGATCTGGGCTGTATCTGCACGCACGTCTTCTTTCATTTGAAGGGTGTCCTGATAATGAACAATACGCTTTTTGCCGAAGGTCTCCGGGAGTAATTGGAGTTGCTCAAGCAGGTAACTGTCTTCCGGCCCGACGTAGGCAATGGTCACTTCTTTGCTGCTGGCTTCTTCCGTGAATGAAGCGGAAACCCCGACAAAAATGTTCAGAATGATAGGGAAAATGAGGATCGGGATGACGAGCATCATCATCAATGTTCTGCGATCGCGCAGGGTGTCCTTGAGTTCTTTTTTAAAGATGGTGAAAATCATACGGCTTCTTCGGCTTTTCCAGAGTGAACGATTCGGATAAATTCGGCGGTGATGTTCTCGGCTTGCATGTTGGTCTTGAAATCCTTCATGGTGCCGTTGTATAGCATCTGCCCCTTATGAATGATGGCGAGGTCGTCGCATAACAGGTCGACTTCACTCATGATATGACTGGAGAAGATGACCGTTTTGCCTTCTTCGCGACAATTGTTGATCAACTGAATGATGTTTTCCGCAGTGATCACATCCAGGCCGCTCGTAGGTTCATCGAACACCACAACTTCAGGGTCGTGGATCATCGTCCTGCAGATCGATACTTTCTGCTTCATCCCGGTTGACAGCTTTCCAATGCGTTTACCGCGGAAATCATGCATGTCAAGCAAGGTGTAAAGTTTCTCACGACGTTCCTCAAATTCAGGTGCAGGAATGCCATAGAGGTCGGCAAAATAGCGGATGAGTTCGTCCGGTGTCAGACGCGCGTACAATCCTGTTGAACCTGTCATAAAACCGAGTTTTTTCCGCGCTTCGTTGGGATGGGCCACGGCATCAATTCCACAGATCCGGATGCTGCCCGATGTGGGTTTGAAGATCGTGGAGATCATCCGCAAGGTGGTTGTCTTTCCGGCGCCATTGGGACCAAGGAGGGAAAATACCCTGCCCGGTTCGCAACGAAAACTTACACCGTCTACAGCAACGGCCGTGGTAGCCGTGGTGTTGGCTTCCTTTCGCTGTTTTTTTGAAAGGATGAACTCCTTCCGTAAATTCTCGATTTCAATCATCTGTTGAATTGTTTGTTACGAAGTTAAGGAATGAGAGATATTTGGATATCTTTAATCCATGGCATATGACGAATATTTACAGGAACGGATTGATTCGGTGTTAAAGGAAAAGAATATTCCTTTTGAAGCGAAAAAAATGATGGGCGGCCTGTGCTATATGATCAATGATAAAATGTGCGTTGGGATCATCAAAGATCAATTGATGGCCAGGGTCGGACCGGAACAGTACGAGGAACTGTTGAAGCTGGACGGTGCACGTCCGATGGATTTCACGAAAAGACCGATGAACGGTTACCTGTATGTGTCACCCCAGGCTATTGATCTCGAGAAGGACCTTGAATTCTGGGTTCAGAAATGCCTCGATTTTAACCCGTTTGCCAATTCGGGCAAAAAGAAGAAATCCTGATAAATTCAGGCTCTGACAGGCATTTACTGCAATTCAGTACCGGAAGAGTCGGGTATTAATACCTCTTTTTCCACCAATCTGGTATCGTATATTGGAGAATAGGTGATGATTGGATACTTTCCTTCAGAACTTTAAACGTCGCACGATGAAATCTGAAATCATAATCGTTGTTTTCAGTGCCGTATTGATGCTGTCGAGTTGTTCCGGGGAAGAGATTCACAAAAATATTTCTGAATCAGAATCCGAGGAATGGCCCGAGGAATTGTTTGATACGTCAGGGGTTCGTGCCGATCCGATCAAGGGTCAGATCATGAAACGCAGGAAAAAGATTGACCCGGAAACGGGCGATGTTCACTTCAGCTACGATTTCAATTAGTTCATCGGCTTAGAATCCTTCAGGAACTGCAGAACCTTCCAGTTGAATGCGTTTGTCAAAAATGGAGATCAGTTCCGACAGTTCGTATACGTTCTCGTATCCGTACCCGTACAAATTGATATACGTTGGAATGTTCAGCGCCAGTGTGAGTTCTTTAACATCTTTGATAGTCGGCCTTTTGGCCATTTTCGTTGGAAAATATTCCTCGTCCTCATCAAAATTGTTGTTGCAGTAAATCAGAATTTTTGTGTCTTTTGAAGGGATGAGCAGATCAAGTGAAGCTTGTGTGAAATCCGAGAAGTTCAGGTGAAGGGCACCTTTCACATGCTTGGCGTCGTACATGGCTTTTGAGCGTGTATCAAGAATGATTACATCCTTTTGTTTGCTCATTTTTTGAAATTCGTCAAGGGTAACAAGTCGTTCTGCCCGGTGAGGTTTGACTTCGGCTACCAGTTTTTCGAAAGCGTCGTAATCCACTTTGGAAGGCGTCTGACTGAACCCTGTCAGAGAGAGGGTACAAATCGCAGAGAGGAGAATGAATTTGTGCATATTGTTTTGGTTTTGGTTGCGACTCTTCGTGCAAGAGACATGCCATTGTACAACGAAGCCTCGAATCGGTTCAAATGAAATTTATTCTACTGCATCATTCATGAAAACAAGGTTCAGTGCCAGCATCCATCCGAGCACGATCAACAAGGTAATTTTCTGGATCAACGGAAGGAATTCCACATAGATGCGGGTGTAGTACATGTAATTATTCAGACCGATGAGTAATAGACAGAAAACACCGATCCAGAGCATTTTGAACGATTGGTCGTGCTGAAGTGCAATCAACGTTCCGATCAGGGCAAATCCACCGAGAGCCCCCGCAATGTTCAGTACAAGGTCGTGATGCCTGGTAAACAATAGTGCCGCAAAAAGCATCGCTCCGATCCCTACATACTGGATGAACCATTTCCAGAACTTCCGCATTACGAAATAGCGTGGAAAAAGGTAGTAGAATCCGGCTACTCCGGCACAAAGAAAAAAAGTAGCGGTTATAGCAATGTACCGGGCGGGATTCGGTGCTCCGTTCAGTGCTTTGGCTTCCATCAGGTTGCACCAGTAATTGTGCATCCAGCTGAACGTGCGCGAAGACCGATCATGGTAAGAACCTCCCGGATAATAGTACGTCGCTACGAAGAAAAGAATGATAAACCCGAGAATGCCGATCGTGGGAAGGTAGTAGAGTAGTGGATGATAGTAGGTTCGTTTCATTCACAAATCCGTCCTTTGTGTTTATCGTTGTGGAAATGAATGTCAAGTTCCTGCATTTCCTCAATCAGTTCCGCAGATGGCGGCGTGTTTTGTAAGTCACTCAGGTCGGGTTGACCTGCATCCACCCACGCCGTGTACCAGATGGAGCCAACCGCATCAATGGCCGCCCGAAGCCTTCGTTCCACCATTCCGTTCATTCGACGATGGTATTCCTGCGAGAATTCGTACGAGTACACAGAAACAGTAGTGTTTCCACGCTGTTCAAAGCTGTATTTTCGATCGCTTGGGAAATCTTTGGTAACGTCCCGTTCAATTTGCAATACGGAATCTACTGCGCGATGGGAATCGGTCACCGCGTTCCAGACAAAATCACTCAGGTTTTTGATGTACTTCGCGTGCCCGATGAAGTAGTCGTAATTTTCCGCGTTGATCTCAACGAGCCGGCTTTCCCACAATCCGTGAATTCCTTTTTGTCCGGTCATCTGTCCGTTGTAATTCTCGGTGGTATGCAACGGAACATGGGCATCTCCGATGTAATGACCGATATCCGCAGAATACTTGAGGATGAGGTCCACGTTGCGCGTTTCGAAAGCTTTTTGAAGACGGAACTTCATGGACATAATATGCCAGGGAACAATCCCGTATGCCTGCAGCGTGTCTTCTGAGAATTTTGTCACAGCATCGTTCCATCGTCGGGGAACAATCAAAAAAGGATCTTCGCCATGGTGAGCGTAGTGATCGATATCGATGTAATGACGCTGAGCCTCTCCGTCCACGGCATAACGACGTTTGTCCGGATCAACGGCATGTTCGGTGATGTACTCGATGTGTTCCTTGTAAAACCCGAACATTTCGGGAGGAAGTGTGAAGGTGGCAATTCGGTTGATCCGCTGGTGACCGAAAAATCCCCAGCGACGGACACCTGTTTCGGAGTGCGTTCCAATGGCCATAAGCATCAGAGCCGGGAAAATCCCGACAATGGCCCATTTATATTTTGACCAGCCTGCCATCACGCAAGATTGGAATTACGTCAGTTTGATTCGGCGTTAAACAATACTTGATGTCCTCGTTTAGATTCAGGTTTTTCAGTCTTCGTCTATGCGAACTGGATTTCAGGTAGCCCAACGGATTAACCCAGGCGGATAGGTAAAGGTACTTAGCCGCGATCGAAGAATCTTCTGCTGAAGTAAATTTCCCGGTCCCGAGGAGGTATTCTGAAATGGCTCCTGCACAAATAGTGTCTTCCAGGTTGAATTTATCCTGCCAACCTGAGCAAAGGCACAGCGTATCTTTTTCTTGTTCCTCGAGCCATTCACACAAGGCATCGAGGTTCAGTAACGAACCGACAACAACGGTCGGGGCATCGCTGGCAATCTTGAGGGCCTTTGTTCCGTTTGTCGTGGTAAGAACGACATCCTGATCACGCAGTTCTTCCCGCATGTAGGAAAACGGAGAGTTTCCAAAGTCAAACCCTTCCACGATCTGTCCTTTTCGTTCGGCCCCCACGAGGTATCCCTTCTTCTGGTATTCCTGCGCCTCTTCAATGGTGGCCACCGGGATAATGGAACGGATACCGTTGTCAAATGCAGCGCAAATTGCCGATGTGGCACGCAATACGTCAATTACTACAACAATCTCGTATTCTCCTTTGAAATATTCGTACTCTCCTGGAGTAAAGCAAACCTCTATGTGTTTTCGGGTATCGTTCATTCTATTCAAAAATAAGGAATCCTATTGTGTTTTCGATGATGTTTCCGGCTTCAACCATTTGGCATCCACCACAAAAGTGGCAATCGGTAAAAGTGAGGCCAGAAGTGCCAATAGTGTTTTGATGAAAGGCCAGTGTTTTTCTTTGTGTACGAGCAATACCCATGTGCAGTAGGCGAGAAACAAAACACCATGTGCCATACCGACAATTTGGTTGGGCCAGGCGATCGCATACATGTATTTTAAAGGCATGGTCAGCGCAAAGAGCAGGTATGAAATACCTTCGGCGATGGCCAGAAAGCGGAGCTGAGAGATGCGTGATCCGTTCATGCGTTTTTCTTTTTTTGTTCAAGTGCAAACAGTTCGTCACGCAGGCGTGCCGCCTCGATGAAGTCGAGCTCTTTGGCTGCTTTTTCCATTTCCTTGCGTGTATATTTGATCGCTTTGTCCAGTTGTTCCGGTGTCATGTAGCGAACCACAGGGTCCGCTGCCAACGGCATATTTTCTTTCATCTCATAAGGTTCGCGACCATCACCGTCAGCCACTTTTGTAGATTCAAGAATCTTCTCAGTGGATTTGATAAGCGGTTTCGGTTCAAGCCCGTGTTCTTTGTTATACGCTTCCTGCAGGCTTCTTCGACGTGCCGTCTCATCGATTGTTTTCTGCATGGAGTCGGTAATGCGATCGGCATACATGATCACCGTTCCGTTGATGTTTCGTGCTGCACGTCCCACTGTCTGTACGAGGGAGCGTTCATTGCGGAGGAAGCCTTCCTTGTCGGCATCGAGAATCGCGACGAGGGAAACCTCAGGTAGATCGAGTCCTTCTCGTAGGAGGTTCACCCCGATCAGAACGTCAAATTCACCCAAACGAAGCTGGCGGAGGATTTCCACACGCTCAATGGTGTCAATGTCGGAATGGATGTAGCGGCAAAGGATACCCAAACGGTCCAGATACTTCTGAAGCTCTTCTGCCATACGCTTTGTCAGTGTAGTAACCAGTGTTCGTTCGTTGCGTTCAATGCGCTTCTGAATCTCTTCAATAAGGTCGTCGATCTGGTTTTTGCTTCCGCGAACTTCGATCAGGGGATCAAGCAATCCTGTAGGACGAATCAACTGCTCCACCACAACTCCTTCGGATTGTTCAAGTTCGTAGTCGGCCGGAGTGGCGGAAATATATACCACCTGATGCAACAGGGATTCGAATTCTTCAAATTTCAGTGGTCGGTTATCCATTGCTGATTGCAGACGGAAACCGTAGTCGACCAAATTGATCTTACGCGCGCGGTCGCCTCCGTACATGGCGCGAACCTGTGGGATCGTCACGTGACTTTCATCAATCACCATCAGAAAATCGTCCGGGAAGTAATCCAGGAGACAGAAAGGACGTTGTCCCGGCTGACGTCTGTCGAAATAGCGTGAGTAATTCTCGATCCCTGAGCAATAACCGAGTTCCCGGATCATTTCAAGATCGTAGGTGATGCGTTCTTTCAGTCGCTCGCTTTCCTCGATCTTTCCTTCACGACGGAAATTTTCAACCTGGATCACCATGTCTTCACCGATCTCTTCGACCGCAGTTCGCGTTGTCTCCGGGCTGGTTACAAAGATGTTTGCCGGATAAATGCTGATCTCCTGCATTTGTTCAATGGTATCCGTAGTTTTCGGATCGATCGTCCGGATCGCTTCGATCTCATCTCCCCAGAATTCAATGCGTACGGCATAATCAGCGTATGCGAGGTAAACGTCTACCGTATCACCTTTCACCCGGAACATTCCCCGTTCAAACTCAGCGGAAGCACGCGAGTAAAGATTTTCTACAAGTTTGAACAGAAGTTTGTTGCGGCTGATGACCTGCCCGACTTTGAGGTGCAGGATACTGTTGGCAAATTCTTCCGGGTTTCCGATTCCGTAAATGCACGAAACGGAAGCCACCACGATCACATCCGTTCTACCCGAAAGCAGGGAAGAGGTCGCGGACAGCCGAAGCTTTTCGATCTCGTCGTTGATGGCAAGGTCTTTCTCAATGTAGGTCCCGGTCACGGGGAGATACGCTTCAGGTTGGTAGTAATCGTAATACGATACAAAGTACTCCACGGCATTGTTCGGAAAGAACTGTTTGAATTCTCCGTAAAGCTGGGCTGCCAGGGTCTTGTTGTGCGAAAGAACGAGTGTCGGTCGGTTAATTTCAGCGATAACATTGGCTGCTGTAAAGGTCTTGCCACTTCCCGTGACCCCCAGCAAAGTCTGGTGTTCAACGCCATCCCTGATCCCTTTGACCAATTGGGCAATTGCCTGAGGTTGATCCCCGGTCGGCTCGAAATCGGAAACAAGTTGGAAGTCCATGGAGAAATGTTTGCAACAAAAATAGCAATTACCCCGGCAAATAGAATTCATCGTGTATCTTTGCGAGCATCTGATTTCAGGTCCGAATATGGATATTCTCTTTCTTATTGTTGGTCTTGGCGTACTGGTCGTTGGCGGTGAATTCCTGGTGAAGGGAGCAGTAGGTTTTTCCCGTGCGATGAAGCTGTCGCCGCTGGTTGTCGGAATGACAGTAGTGGCCTTTGGTACTTCGGCTCCGGAGTTGATCGTTAGTATGACGAGCGCTTTGGAGGGAAATCCGGGGATTGCCGTGGGAAATGTCGTCGGGTCAAATATTGCCAATATTACCCTGGTGTTGGGACTCACAGTGTTAATCTTCCCGATCGTTGCCGACCGTCAGACGAAGATACTTGACCTTCCGGTAATGCTGGGGGCAACTGCACTGCTGTATTTCTTTGCAATGGATGGGATCGTCGAATTGTACGAAGGCGTGATCATGGTGATCATTATCATTGTGTTTACGGCTTACCTGGTACGTTCCGCACGCAAAAAATCCATGAAGGAGGGAAATGAAGATTGGGAAGATGAACGTAAAACACCGTCCTATTGGCGTTCATTATTTTTCCTTCA
Source organism: Crocinitomicaceae bacterium (assembly GCA_050300995.1). Lineage (GTDB taxonomy): Bacteria > Bacteroidota > Bacteroidia > Flavobacteriales_D > Crocinitomicaceae > UBA4466. Next base: position 7,901 of record JBNKYR010000124.1, read on the forward strand.
TCTGGGCTTTGTCGGGTTGTATTTCGGGGCAGAGTGGTTCGTAAGCGGAGCGGTGGGAATTGCTGATCTTTTGTTGCACGATAACCCTGAAAAAGATACAATTATCGGAGTTACCGTTGTGGCGTTCGGAACCAGCGCACCTGAGTTGGTGGCCTCCACAGTGGCCGCCTATCGGAAGCAAACGGATATTTCCGTGGGAAACCTCGTAGGATCGAACATTTTCAACATTCTTGTAGTTCTTGGGTTTACGTCGATTGCCAAACCAATTCCGGTTACCAAAGAGATCTTACAGTTTGACATCTGGTGGGTGATCGGAGCAGCGTTATTGCTGACAACTGCCATTTTGATCGGCAAACGGATCGGGCGTCTGAAAGGTGTCGTTTTGGTCGGTACCTATGCAGCGTACATCGTTGTGATCCTGATGAAAGTTCAGGGATACATTTGACCCGTATTTACAATCTAACGTCTAACAGTCTTTTGTCTTGAGTCTACTCCTTACTTGAGTACATTCACATACCCGGTTCGGATATCCCTTTCGTCGTTCTCCGGTCGCTTATATTCAACTGTCCACACGTACGTTCCGCTTTCAACGATCCGACTGCCGAAATACGTTCCATCCCAACCCTGGCTGGCATCATACGTTTCCCAGATCAGTTCTCCCCAGCGGTTGAAGATCCGGAAGCTGAAATCGTAGGGATCAAATCCGGAAGTAAATACAGGCTGGAATGTCTGATTGAATTCGTCGCCGTCAGGAGTGAAGGTATTTGGAACGAAGAAGAGCAATTCGGCATTGATGTTTACCGCCTGACAAAGTGTGTCGTAGCAACCAAATTCGTTGTGTGCAATAAGACATACCGTGTACCCTGCTGCTTTTTCGTCGTAAGTATATGTCGGATTTTCCTCCGTACTTGTGTGTCCCTCTCCGAACCACCATTCATACGAATCGGCATTGTTGGAGAAGTTGAAAAAGGAAACCGTCGGGGACAGTTCGGAAACAGGATTCGGATCGGCATTGAAGAGTGCTTTCGGAGCCTCTTCCACACAGATCATATCGGTCATAGTAGTTGTGTTGGAGCAACCATTTGCCGTAACGGTAAGCGATACATCATAACATCCCGGATTGTAGAAGGTCATTTCGGTGCTACCGCAACCGTATGAACTCTGTCCGTTCTCGAAACTCCACACACAATTGGTGCCTGCCGGAACAGATGTGTTCGTGAAGGTCACTGTAAATGGCGGACAACCGATGTAGTTGTCGGAGATAAAGCTGACGTCCGGAATCGGATTCACTGTAACCGTTACCTGTGCCGAAGCAGGAGGAGTGGTGCAGCCATCACTGAGCGTGACGGTATAGACTGTGGTGACCATTGGGGTAACCGTAATAGCCGTTCCGGTTCCAACAACATTTCCACTTCCATCTGTCCACTCATAATAGAGGTTCCCATCGCCACCTTCTCCAACTGCGGATAAATTGACAGATGTTCCCGCACAAATCACTGAATTCTGAAATGCAACAACAGACAAAGGTTGCAATACTTCGATGGTGGTTGTTTGCAAATCAGGGCATGCACCGTTGGTAGCGTAAGAGATGACAAACGTTCCTGGTCCGGACGCGCTGGCATCAAAAGTACCTGCTGCAGCGTTCGTAATTCCGTTACCGAACCAGTTACCACCCGGAGTAACGGCGTTCAACGTTGCAACAGTTCCGAGGCAATATGGCCCGGAAGGCGTGATTGTAGCATCATCGAGTGTGTTTACCACGATGTCGATAGATTCAGTGTTTCCACAAATGCCGGGAATTGTGTAGGTCACCGTATGCGTTCCGGGTCCTGCACTTGTCGGGCTGAATTCTCCTGTCACGGCGTCAACAATGCCGTTTCCACTCCATGTTCCTCCCGGATCAGCCGCCGTAAGGAAGAGATTGGCTTCGTCGGCACAAAACGGACCGACCTGTGTGATCGTTGCATCAAATGGCGGGTTGACGACAATGTTTGTGGTGTACGTGTCCCCGCAAACGCCTGGAATTGTGTACGTAATTGCGTGTGTTCCAACGCCGGCAGTTGCAGGATCAAAATCTCCTGTCGCGGCGTTTACAATCCCGTTACCACTCCAGTTTCCGCCCGGCGTTGCCGCTGTAAGGGTGATAATTGGTTCTGCGGTACAGAATGGACCGACCTGCGTAATTGTGGGGTCGAGGGTTGCTGTGACAACGATATCCGTAGTTTGTGTATTTCCGCAGTTTCCCGGGATGCTGTATGTAATGGTATGCGTGCCAGCTCCTGCCGTTGAAGGATCGAAAGTTCCGGTGGAAGCGTTGGTAATTCCGTTCCCGCTCCAGGTTCCTCCCGGATCAACCGCCGATAATGAAATTGCCGGATCGCTGATGCAGAAAGGTCCAACCGGCGTAATGGTTGCGTCCTGAACAGCTGTAATGACGATATCTGTCGTTTGTACGTCTCCACACGGACCCGGAATGGAGTAAGTAATTGTATGTGTACCAACACCTGCTGTTGCAGGATCGAACGTTCCCGCAGAAGTGTTGGTGATTCCGTTACCGCTCCAGGTCCCTCCGGCATCAACAGCGGCAAGGGTGATGGATGGATCGAGTTCACAGAAAGGTCCGACTGGAGTGATAGCAGCATCCAGGGCCGGATCGACTGTAATATCAGTGGTTTGGACATCGCCGCAGTTCCCGGGAATCGTATATGTAATGGTATGGATTCCGGGGCCGGCAGTTCCGGGATCAAAGGTTCCGGTAGTAGCATTGGTGATGCCATTTCCACTCCAGGTTCCTCCGGGATCAACGGCAGAAAGTGTGATGGCTGCATCCAGCTCGCAGAGCGTTGCTACAGGTGTAATACTTGCACTTAGAGCTGCGGTAACAACGAAGTCTTCTGTTTGCGTATCACCACACGGTCCACCGATGGTGTAAGTGATTGTATGAGTACCGGCTCCTGCGGCATAAGGATCAAAGGTTCCATTGGCGGGATCAGTGATGCCTGTTCCGCTCCATGTACCTCCCGGTGTGGCTGCGGAAAGATTCACCGGTGCATCCAGTTCACAATAAGGACCAGATGGTGTGATGGTTGCGTCAGCACTTGCCGCACCACTCGTAACGGTAACGGTACCCGAAGACACACAGCCGGTATTATCGGT
>JBNKYR010000125.1:0-11035 GCA_050300995.1 Crocinitomicaceae bacterium
GGGGGTTAACGCTGGAGCATTCCTTGGAATTCTTCTCTGTGGTTACCTTGGAGAGAAAGTAGGATGGAGTTATGGTTTCGGTTTGGCCGGAATTTTCATGTTGCTGGGAATGCTGCAGTTCCATTTTAGTCAGAATATCTTCGGTGATATCGGAAAGAAACCGGTAAGAACGAACGGAGAGGATGATGCTTCCAAGCAATTGGAGTTTGAGGGTGATCGCCTGAATCCTTTCTCAATGTTTGACAAGATCCTGATCGTGATCAGTGCTGCCATTGGTGTAATATGGGTATTGAATGATCCGATTTCCAAGATTGCCGGAACCAATATTTTGGAGATTAATGAGATCGATTACTCGAATCACTTTATCCTGATAGGTTTGTGTGCCTTTATGCTGCTGTTGATCATGCGTATTTTGCGCTATCCTCGTGTAACGCGTGATAGGATGATTGCTATTATCATCTTTGCTGTAATGACGGTGATCTTCTGGATGAGTTTCGAGCAAGCGGGAGGATCCATGACGATCTTTGCGAGCGACTATACGAATCGGATCATGTCTGGAAATTCGTACTATATTTTCCTGGTGGCGAATATCCTGATCACGGTTGTTCCGATCGGTATTATCACCTGGGTACTTTTCAAGTTGTTTAAGCAAACATTCAAGAACTACCGTCTGGCCAATTCAATCCTCGGATTCAGCTTCCTGATCATTTGGGGAATCGTATTCTGGATGATCAACCGTGATCTGAATTCAACTTCTTACGTGATCAACTATGAGGCGATCAAGACCAATCTGGTAGCTTCGGAATATGAGATGCACGAAAGCCGTTTGGAATCCTTTAAGTCGAGCATCACAGGAGATGCGTCCTTCAAGTACGATACACAGGATGCTAAAGGGAATCCGGTCACGGAGGATATTTCCCCTGCGAAATTCGTGTATAATGGAAAAACAATTGAGCATAAGCATTCCGAAAAGCCCCGACGCTCTGAGCGGGAAGCAGAACAGAAGAAATTTGATGAGGAGTACCTGAATGGTGTCCTTGCCATCGATAATCCTGCGGAAGCCAAAGTAATCTACAAGGAAAAGGGCAAGGAAAAGGAAGTATCAATGGATCAGTTGTACTTTGAAACCATCATTACCGAGGAAACTGATTTCAATGAACTAGAGGAAGTAGTTGCCAAACAATCCAAGATCATTGAGCCGGTATCGCTTACCGAAGGTCAGGAGTTGAACATTCTGGATGTGGATAAGCAAGGGAAGTTCATTTACCTCTCCGAAGAAAAGGAGAAGAACATCCGCGATCAGGCGAAAGCGAACAAAACTGAAACGGGTATTGTAAATGCGAGTGTAGCAGAAATTAAGAAGGGAGAGTTGGAGATTCCTGCAACGTGGTTCCTGATTCTGAACTCACTGTTCATTATCACCTTTGCGCCATTGTTCTCACGTTGGTGGGAAAGCAAATACAACCCGAGTGCAGCTGCCAAGTATGGGCTGGGACTGATCCTCCTTGGAATTGGTTTCGGTGCGTTGGCGATGGGGTCAATCAGCATTGAACCAGGAGCAAAATCAGCCTCTGTAAGTATGATATGGTTGGTTCTGGCTTATCTCTTCCATACCCTTGGAGAGTTGTGCCTGTCACCTGTAGCGCTTTCGTATGTGAGTAAACTTGTTCCGGGGCGTATGATCGCAATGATGTTTGGGATTTGGTACATTGCCGTGGCAATTGGTAACAAGCTTGCCGGATTGCTCGGAGGACAGATTGATGCGATCACAGAAAGTTATGACATGAAGACCTTCTTCCTGATCTTTACACTGATCCCAATCGGATTGGGTATTGTAGGTGTGCTTTTAACACCGATCGTGAAGAAACTCATGCACGGAGTAAAATAACCGACTTTATCAAAAGACAAACAGCCCCGGTGTTTCCGCGGGCTGTTTTTATTTTAGCGCTTATGAAGAATATCTTTTTTCTGATCCCTGTTTTGTTTCTCTCCCTGGTAGGATGGGGTCAAAAAGTAACCGCATTGGACAGTGCAGCTTTCCGGGCGTTGGAACCTGGCTCGTTCGAATATGTGAATATCAGTGTAGAAGATAAACTCACGATCGAGAAAACGTCTGCCGTGTTGTTGGACATAAGTCGGCTTGATGTTCCGCAGAAAGTGGATTCGATGCGTCTTTCGATCAAAAAGGAAACCTTTGTGTTTGCCGGAATGAGTCCCTTGTTGCTTGAGGATGTGGAGGAATCCGTTCCGGTGAAACTGGAAGCATTTGCCGGAGGGAAGAACCTACAGTTCGAAGCTAGTGGTACTGATGTCCTGGAACTGGAGATCACCCGCAAACACCGACCGGTTTTCGTGGACGATACGGTTGTTTTCGGTTTGCTGGCAATCCTGTTGGCTTTTGTATTCTATACTTCGCACAAGCAAACGAAGTTCTGGAAAACTTTCTATATGATTGTGCCGGCTCTGCTTCTGTGCTACCTCTTACCTGCTTTGCTGGACCTATTCGGTCTTGTGTCGAAGGACTATTCCAGCCTGTATACAATGGCAAAGAACTACCTGCTTCCCGGGGCGCTGATCCTAATGACACTGGGCATCGATTTTAAAGGGATTATCAATCTCGGACCCAAGGCGATCATTATGTTTTTGACAGCAACGGTAGGAGTCATCATTGGCGGTCCTGTAGCCATTCTGATCTATTCGTTGATCGATCCATCCGTGGTTGGCGGATTGGAATACGATGCGGCGTGGCGTGGACTCTCGACGCTTGCCGGGAGTTGGATCGGTGGGGGCGCAAACCAGGCGGCAATGCTGGAGACTTACAAATACAACCCTGATCTGTATGGCAAAATGGTAACGGTCGATATTGTTGTGGCGAACCTTTGGATGGCATTTTTGCTTTGGGGAGCAGCGCGTGCAGAAAAATTCGATCGTTGGCTTAAGGCGGATACTTCCTCGATCGAGGATCTGAAAAAACGGGTGAGCGATTATCAATCGTCCATTGCCCGTAATCCAAGCCTGACAGATTACATGGTAATCGCCGGAATTACGTTCGGTGTTGTTGCGATTGCTCATTTCGGAGGAGCCTATATTGCAGAACTTTTTGACCCAGAATCGCCGTTTGGAAGTTCTTTCTTCTGGCTGGTGGTGATCGCTACTACCGGGGGACTTGGGCTTTCCCTTACCAAACTGCGGAGTTACGAAGGTGCCGGAGCATCCAGGATCGGAAGTGTGTTTATCTATATTCTCGTGGCAACAATCGGGATGAAGATGGAACTTTCAGAAGCTGTGAAAGAGCCTGAACTTATCGTTGTCGGAATTATCTGGATGCTGGTGCATGTGACAATACTATTTGTTGTCGCGAAGATCATCAAGGCACCGTTCTTTTTTGTGGCCGTAGGATCGAAAGCCAACATCGGAGGGGCAGCATCGGCACCTATTGTGGCATCGGCATTCCACCCTTCACTGGCAAGTGTTGGAGCGATCCTGGCCGTTTTGGGATACGCGTTGGGTACTTATGGTGCGATTCTTTGTGCCGAAATGATGCGAGCTGTAGCACCGTAAGCGATGGACTTCAGGCAGGACATTATTCTCGAGACCGAAAAGGTGCGTCTCGAACCCCTGCAGGAAAAGCATTGGGGTGAACTACGGGAAATTGCGCGAAGGCAGCCCGACCTCCTGAAATATTCTCCTTTTCCGTTTGGAACGGAAGAAAACATGAGTGCGTACTTTGGGAAGGCGGCAGCAGACAGGGAGAATGGTGTTCGCTACCCTTTTGTGATCTATTCGAAGGCAGATGAACGTTTTGTGGGAAGTACCAGCATCGGGTATGTTTCCGATGCCGACAAGCGACTTGAGATCGGTTGGACCTGGATGGATCGTGACCTTCACGGAAGTGGGTTAAACCAGCATTGCAAATTTCTGCTCCTGCGCTACATTTTTGAAGAGTTGCAATTTGAACGGGTGGAGTTCAGGACCGATGGACGGAACATTCGTTCGCAGCGTGCCATGGAAAAGATCGGTGCGGTTTACGAAGGTGAATTGAGAAGTCATACGGTCATGCCCGATGGCTATCGGAGAAACACACGGTTTTACGGAATTCTGCGTGCGGAATGGCCGAAGATCAGATCAACTGTATTTTCGGATTTCGATTAATGCTTGGATTTTCGGATGTGTGCCTTCAGTAATTCAATGGTACGATCCACGGAATCGAGATCGTTCCAGGCTTCATGACCGGTAATCACGGTTTTCGCTTTCTTGTATTTTCGACGGATCTTCTTTGCTGCTTTCAACCAGTTGTTGATATCGGCGTCACCAATGTAGCCCAAAGACTGCGCTTCAAAGCTCTTTACAAAACAGCCGCCGTACAATAGATTCCATCGCGGAAACCAGATCAGGAGATTGCCAGACGCGTGCCCGCCACCAAGGTAAATCACTTCGAATCCAACATCACCAATCTGATGTTGCTGATTCACTTCCATGGGATATTCCGGACATTGCTCTCCGTATTTCACGCAGAGTTCCTGGGTTTGGACACTGGCGAATGTCTTTATGCCGAGCTTTCCCATTCGGTTCACACATCCCGTACGATCGTTATGAAAATGCGTGGAAATGGACATAACGGGAAGGATTCCGTGCGTTTCTTGCATGTGCTCGAGCAAAGGTGTTAACTGTGTGGTGTCCCACGGCGTGTCGATCATGAGGATTCCATCGCTTGTGAGCACATACATGCTGTTCGAGGGGAACGGACTACCCCCGAAATTCTGATAGGTTGTATACACATAGACAGAGTCGTTCACCTGTTGAATATCCAGTTGCGCGTTTACCGACAATGAGATATAAAAGAAAAACAAGCTTGCAATGATTTTCATAGCGCGAAATTAAACGGCTTGCATAGCCTGCAATTCAACAAGGTTGGCATAGGTGCCGTTCATTGCAAGCAAGGCATCGTGAGAACCTGACTCAACGATTTTTCCTTGTTCAAATACAAGGATCACATCTGCTTTTTTGATCGTAGACAGACGATGAGCAATGACAAATGACGTTCGGCCTTCCATTAATTTGTCGAGTGCAGATTGCACCAGTTTCTCGGATTCCGAATCGAGCGCTGAGGTAGCCTCGTCCAGGATCAGAATCTCAGGGTTCTTCAAAATCGCACGGGCAATGGCAATTCGTTGTTTCTGACCACCGGAAAGCTGGATTCCGCGATCACCCACCTGCGTATCAAGTTGGTCCGGGAAAGAAGAAATGAACTCCCAGGCATTGGCTTTTTTCGCTGCTTCAATGAGTTCTTCCTCGGTAGCATTCAATTTCCCGAAACGGATATTTTCGCGGATCGTTCCGGAGAAAAGAATGACTTCCTGGGGAACAATTGCCATGTGTTTACGCAAGTGTTCGAGGTCAATCTGCTCACTGTTTACGCCATCAAATTCAATGCTTCCTCCGGTGACATGATAATACTGAAGCAGGAGAGAGGCTATCGTAGATTTACCAGCTCCTGAGGCCCCCACTAGAGCGATCGTCTGGTTGGATTGACTTTCAAACGAAACATCGTCAAGCACAACTGCATCCTTTCGCTGCGGATATCGGAAGTGCACATGCCTGAAGGCAACCTTTCCGGTGATCACCGGTTTTTCGCTGCCGGTATGCTCGTCTTTTTCGTTGGGCTTACTGATCAGTTGCATGAGGTTTTCCGTAGAACCGACTGCTTTTTGAATGCTTGCAAACAATTCGGGAATCGAACCGAATGAAGCGCCCATCATAATGGTGAACATCATAAAGGTAAAGAACCCTCGGTTGTCCATTTCCGGATTCGGACCTTGCGTCATCAGGACTCCCTGCCACACAATAAACACAATGGCTCCCATGATAAAGATGATCACAAAAGAGGCGAAAAAACCTCTCCACAAGCCGCTGCGCACGTTCAGGTGACGAATATTATCGATGGCCTCCCGGTATTTGGCGATCATGAACAACTCATTGGTAAAGGACTTTACATTGGAAATCCCCATCAGTGATTCTTCGATCACTGCATTGGATTTCGCTGATTCATCCTGCGCTTCACGCGAAAGTTTCCGTACGAATCGTCCGAAGAAAACCGCAACAATAGCCAATACCGGAACGGTTGCAAGCATGATCAGTGCCAGTTTCCAGGAGGTGATCAAGAGCACGGTAACACCCCCCAGGATGATGATCAGCTGTCGGAAAAATTCGGCAATCGTAGTTCGAAGTGTTTCCTGCACCTGCGTAATATCCGAGGATATCCGGCTCGTGAGTTCTCCCACGCTGTTTTGGTTAAAGAAATCCATCGGCAGGTAGATGAGACGTGAGAAAGCGTCTCTCCGAATATCACGAAGTGCATTTTCCGTAACCTTGGTAAAGATCCAGATACGCAGAAAACCGGTCAGTGCCTGAAGTCCGAACGTGATGAACAGGGCGAGGGCCACCATATTCACGTTGTTGATGTCTACTTTCTCCCAAAAAGACCCGGGTTGTGCCACGGCATCTGAAGCCCCGCCAAGCAGTTGACCCATAAGTAACGGGAATGCCAGTCCGAGCACACTTGAAACTAACAGGAAAAACCAGCCAATAAGGAAAAGTCCGCGATAGGGACGAAGGAAACTAAAGATCTTCCGGGCGTTCCGGATGCTCGATTTAGACAGTTTTACGCGTTCTTTTCGTTCTTTTGGACGAAGCATTTACTTTTTGGTTTGAGCCAGTAAAATTACGCACAATAAGCTAGCTACTCCGTGTTTATTTGGATATTTTTGTTGACCTGATCACATGGAGCCACGCATGGCTTTTCAAAACCATCATTTTATGGGACGTATTCTGGTACTTATATTGATAGCCTCTTTGCTACTTACGCACAACGTAGTTGCGCAGAACGGAAACAAGAGTGCGGCGCGAATCTGGATGGAGTTATGCCTGGACATGGTGAAGCAGGATGGATTGGGGCCGACGGTACATGCCAGAAATATACATCATCTGGCGGCGGTCATGTACGATGCCTGGCAGGTGTATGAGGATGAGCCCTCTTTTGCATACATGGGCAAAACATTCGGTGATTACACCTTCGATATTGATCTTTCCAAATACCCAATGCCGGAGAACAAGGACAGCGCGCGGGATATTACAATTCACTATGCCGCTTATCGCTTGCTTACCCAACGGTTTAATTTGTATGCGAGTAAAGATCGTACCGTGGATCAAGCCTTGTTTTTATTGGAAGGAATGGGATTCAGAGAAAACAATTCGATGAATTATTCGGAAGGATCGCCTGCTGCGTTGGGTAATTACATTGCACAGAAAATGATTGATTTCGGACTGCAGGAACCAATTTCCGAGGAACAAAGTTATGCGAACAGCATCTACAATCCGATCAATGAGCCGATGGAACCCAATGTGCCCGGAAATTCGACGCTTGAACACCCGAATCGTTGGCAGCCTTTGTCGCTTTTGGGATATATAAAGGAGCGCGGATGGGATACAACATTGGTGGAATGGAATTTCCTGCTGGTGGGACAACAGGATGAATTCCTTACTCCGCACTGGGGCCTGGTTCAGCCTTTTGCAATGGGAGACAGGGAGCTGAAGGTCATGAAAAGAGACGGCCAGGAGTTCAATGTGTATAACGATCCCGGTCCGCCGCCACTTATCTCTGAGGAACCTGATATCCGGAATTCGGATGCCTACAAATGGAATTTCGCACTGGTTTCTTCATGGAGCGGTCATTGTGATCCGAACGATACGACGATCATTGATATATCACCACTCTCTGTTGGTACCACGGACGGATTGCTCCCCACGGATTACGCAGATTACCCATCTTTCTATGACCTTGAGAACGGAGGAACGAAGACAAAACCTGCAAAGGTCAATCCGTATACAGGCAAAAAATACGAGCCCAACCTTGTGAAGCGGGGAGACTATGTACGCGTGATTGCCGAATATTGGGTGGATGGGGTAAATACGTATACGCCTCCAGGTCATTGGATGAGTAATCTCATTATGGTCTCCGAGCACCCTCAATTCGAAAAGCGATGGAAAGGGAAGGGGCCTGTACTTGATGATCTGGAATGGGACATTCGATCATACCTTACGCTTTCAGGGGCTCTACATGATGCTGGAATCTCAGCATGGAGCGTGAAGGCCTACTACGATTATGTGCGTCCGATTTCAGCAATTCGCTGGATGGGAAAATTGGGGCAGTCAAGTGATCCGAATCTTCCGTCCTATCATCCAATGGGCCTGCCTTTAATCGATGGGCATATCGAATTGATTAAGAAAGGAGATCCGCTGGCCGGGAAGGACGATCGGAATGTGGGAAAAATCAAACTCTATGCATGGAATGGTCCGACCAACCTTTTTGACCTGAGAAACAAGTCAGCCGGGGTTGGCTGGATTACATCGGATGGATGGTGGCCCTATCAGCGTTATACCTTTGCCACACCTCCTTTTGCGGGATATATTTCCGGACACTCTACGTTCTCCACAGCTGCATCGGAAGTACTCACATTAATGACCGGAAGTCCTTTTTTTCCGGGTGGATTATGGGAAATTACCATGAAGAAAGATAAGTTCCTCGTATTTGAAAACGGACCTTCCGAAGACATTACTCTGCAATGGGCTACATATCGCGAAGCATCTGATGAGACCTGTCTTTCACGTATTTGGGGAGGAATTCATCCTCCGGTTGACGACATTCAGGGGAGGTTGGTCGGCATAAAGGTGGCGCGAAATACTATGAATTATGTCGATAAGCTCTTCGGAAAATAAAGGGAAACCCGGCATTTTTTTTCAAAAGGTTTTGGTGGATAGAAAAAATGGTTATCTTTGCAATCCCGAATTTGACAACAAGGTAAAGCATTAATCATGAGTAAGAGAACGTTTCAACCGTCTGTTAGAAAGAGAAGAAACAAGCATGGTTTCCGTAGCCGCATGGCTACCAAGAATGGAAGACGTGTACTTGCGGCACGACGTCGTAAGGGAAGAAAGAAACTGACTGTTTCCGACGAAGGAAGACATAAGCGTTAATTCTTTTCATACAGGATATCGACCGATGCTCACAGCATCGGTTTTTTTTTGCGAAAAATTCCGATATTGCTTTATCTATTCAATTTTTCAACAAATATGAAACAACTTTTACTCGGTATTTGTCTGGTAGCCGGACATTTCGCATTTAGCCAGCAGTTGTCGCAAAGTCCTGACGTAGTTCAGGAAAAAGGACATATTCCAGCGCCACCTGCATTTAGTAATCAATTTAAGGCAGCTCCGTTCTGGACGGAAGATTTCGGAAATGGATTCCCTGCCGGATGGACAGTGAACGATTCTTCAGGTATTTGTCCATGGGTTTATTCAACGGACGGTTCGTGGGGATACTACAACGGAAACAGTGGAACTGCCGGATCGACTCCGATTGCATCGACCTCTGGGGCCAATGGTTTCCTGATCTGTGATCCGGATTCAGCCAACAACGCAACGTATGGTCAACCTTCAGGAACAACTTATCAGTACCTGAGTTCGTACTTTACAACCTCAGCGATCAACTGTTCAGGACGTTCTTCGGTTATCCTGACATTTGAGCAGTTTTTCCGTTACAACAATGGTGTGAGCCTGAATGTTATGGTAAGTAACAATGGTTCAACCTGGACATCTTACGATGTTTCGAACGGGCAAGCCAATAATGCCGCGTCAGCGAACGCAGATTTCGTATCAGTAAACATTACCAACGTTGCGGCCAATCAGCCAACAGTATACATCCGAATCGGATGGAGTGCCCGCGTATACTACTGGATGATCGACGATATGGCCTTGCGTGAAGCAGAGCCGTACGATGCCATGATGGGCAAGAGCTGGTGGGGATCAGGACAGTACCAATATCAGTACTACAAGATCCCGATGGTTCAGAACTCACCGATCACTTTCTATTCGGAAGTATCAAACAACACCGGTTCACAGTTGGATAACGTGTATTCTCAGGCAACGGTGAGCAATGGTGCCCAGGTCTTCCAGGGAACATCTAATCAGGCGAACCTGCTTCCTGTTGAAATGGACACTTTTGCTGTTTCAACAAACTGGACACCTGCTGCAACAGGATCATACGATATTGATTTTACATGTGGAGTGAGTGGTCAGACGGATGGAGATCCTTCCAACAACGATGTAGCAGATTCTATTGAAATTACAGCAAGTCTTTACGGGGTGGACAACCTGACCGACCCTTCTCAGTCGACAGGTTCGATTTCGAACTTCTCAAGCAATACAGGACAGCCGTTCCGAATTGGTAATATCTATGAGATCATCAACGACGATGGAGTTCAGTGCCTTGAGATCGGTATCGCAAATGATCCTGATAACACCGGTAAATCTGTTTACGGAGAAGTACACGTATGGGATGATGCGAACCAGCAATGGGAGCAGCGTGGATTAACCGATGTATACGACATTCAGGCTTCTGATCTGGGAACGATTGTCAGCTTGCCGTTGTTCGGAGAAGCATTGGTTTACGCAGGTGAGGAAGCACTTGTTTTGTGTGGTCACTACGGTGGTGCAACAAGCGGTGCTGATGACGTAAGCTTCATGTACGGACAACCTGTTGAAGAAGGAACCGTATACGGCTTCGACGGAGGTGGACAGGCTTACTACCTGGCGAACCCACGTGCGATTGTTTGTCGTGCACAGTTCGATTGCGGTTTGTCTGTAGCTGAAAACAATCTGGAGCAAATGAAAGTGTATCCGAACCCGGCAACGTCAGAAGTCTCAATCACTTTGACTGCTGCAAGCGGATCAACAATGGTTGAATTGATTGATGCTCAGGGCAAGCAGGTTTTGGTAGAGAACTTCAAAACTGCTTCCGGTGCTGAATCAACGCTGACATTGAATACATCTGCGCTTTCTGGCGGTGTGTACACGTTGAAAGTAACAAGTGATCAACAAACTGCTTCCGAGCGTTTGGTGATCTTCTAAGCATATTGATTGCAAAGGAAAGGCCGGCGTTATCGCCGGCCTTTTTTTATATGATACGTCCTTCTTTGAT
>JBNKYR010000126.1:0-10961 GCA_050300995.1 Crocinitomicaceae bacterium
TCTTTGTTCCATTACCTCAACCAGCATCCCGATGTGGAAATGTCCCGCGAACAGGAAATTCACTTTTTCGCCAAATATTACCGTCGCGGAATCTCCTACTACAAAAGCTTTTTTCCGAAAAAGGAAAGCGGGAAAGTTACCGGTGAATCATCTCCCTACTATTTTTTTCATCCTCTTGTGCCTGAACGGGTGAAACGTGACTTGCCAAATGCGAAGATCATTCTACTTCTGCGCGACCCTGTAATTCGCGCTTATTCGCACTATCAAATGCACAAGGGGATTGATCCGGCCGCAAATTTTATGGAGGCCATCCGGCTGGAAGATCAACGTGTTCGAAAGTTTCAGCCCAGGATCGAAAGTGAAGCAAATTATATAAACCTTTCGCATCAGGCCTATAGCTATATTTCCAGAGGAATGTACCATGAACAATTGACCCGCTGGCTGAAGTACTATGATCTCAACGATCTTCTGATCATTAAAAGCGAAGATTTCTTCTCAGATCCGAAATCCACGCTAGAAAAGACCTACCAATACCTTGGGCTGAAAACTGTTTTTCCTAAGGATCTGAAGCCCGTAAATCAACGGTCGTATCAAAACCTTGATCCCGAAGATTACGCACAATTGAAAGCAATTTACTCGGAAGATGCCCAAAAATTGAAATCTTTGTTGGGTGATCACTTTAGCTGGTAGTCCATGAAATGCCCTGTTTGTCTGAATACTGTTCATTTTGACGTCGATTCCGCGGCGTGCGAATCGGGGCATGACTTCACGATGAAAAATGGTGTTTACCAAATCCTTGACCCGGAACAAAAAAAGAAACTGGAAACATACCTTGAGGCATTCGAAGACTTCCGAAAAAAAGAAATCGCAAAAATGGACGTGTCTCAGTTTAAGATGCTTCCCTTCGTTGATTTCGATCGCGACCATTACCGATTGAAGCAATACGATCTTCATCTCATTCGGCAACATGCCACAAAAAACGGAAAAGCACTGGATGTTGGCTCGTGGAACGGGTGGCTCTCAAACCGACTGGTGGAGTTGGGATATAGTACAACCGCTGTTGACCGGTTCACCCATCATATCGACGGGATGGGGGCGAAGCAATACTATCCGAATGACTGGACCACCATCCAACTTGATATGGACAGACTGGCATTGCTCGATGAGAAATTCGATCTTATCGTAGTGAATCGCTGTCTCAATTATTTCACCGACATCCGGCAAACCCTGCGTGATCTGAAGTCACTTTTGAATCCAGGTGGCATTCTGATCCTCACCGGGTTGAGCTATGTAAAAAACCCTGCCAGGATCATTGAGCACCTCAATTCCTTTGAAAAGGAGTTCGAAGAGCGCTATCACGTACCATTCCGCTTAAATGCTTACCGGGGATTTCTGGATCGGAATGACATTGACCTGATTCAGGCCGAGGGCGTTCATCTGAAAAAATACCCCGAACTTCGTTTTAAAACATTTCTTGCAACTTTGTTCCCGGGAAAAACAAAGTACTATTACGGAATTCACATCGATCAATCCCCTACAAATAGCCCTGGCACGCATGTCTAAACTAAAATCAATCAACAAAAAAATATGGCCGCAGCGTCTGTTTCACGGCCCGCAGTGGTTGGTTTTGGGGGTGAACAATATTTGCAATCTCCATTGTAAAATGTGCGATGTCGGCACACAAACACTCGACACCAACTTTGCGGTAAACCTTGTCGGGACACACCCCATTCAAATGCCAATGGAATTGTTCGAACAGATTGTTGACCAGGCTGCCAAATACTACCCTTCCGTTAAACTCGGCTATGCCTTTACGGAACCACTGGTGTACAAACATCTGGAAGAATCGCTCAGCTACGCGAATGATGCAGGTCTGTTTACATCGGTAACCACCAATGCCCTGAATCTGCGTCAAAAAGCGGATGCCCTGGTTCGTGGCGGCCTGAATGAGTTGTTTATTTCACTGGACGGACCGGAAGCCATTCACAACGAAATTCGCGGGCATAAGTCAAGTTACCAGCGCGCCATTGAAGGCATTGAAGCATTGCGTTCACAATCAGACATTCCGATCTCCATTTTTTGCGTGATCACGGAATGGAACATCGGCTCGCTCAAACAATTCGTTGACGAATTGAAGCGCTTTCCTTTGCAGCAGGTTGGCTTTCTCCATGCCAACTACATCACGCCGGAAATCGCGGAAGCGCATAACCTGCGTTTCGGAACACAGTACCATGCCACCCCTTCCAATGTTGAAGAAGTAAGTTTCGGAGCCTATGATCTGAAAGCTCTTTCCGAAGAACTCGAAAGCATTCGCAGGGAGAACTACCCATTTAAAGTCAGTATCACCCCGCCGGTCAGTGATCTCTCCTCCTTGGAAACCTACTATCATCAGCCTCAGGTGAAAGTGGGAAAAAGCTGTTTCGATGCCTTTAACAACATCATGATCAAATCAGACGGTTCGGTGATTCCTGCTCACGGAAGATGTTACCAGCTGACCATCGGAAATATCTACAATGAATCTCTGAAGGAAATCTGGAACTCCGATAAGATCCGGCAATTACGAATTGATCTGAATAAGAACGGAGGACTTCTTCCAGCGTGTACGCGCTGCTGTTCGGCGGTCTAAAAAAGAGAATACGTAAACGGTGAATCAGAGGATTTATCACTGAACAGCATCAAAATCCCAAGGAGAATGATCACCAGAAGAATGGGGTACAACCAATACGCTTTCTTTGCATACATGAAGCGCAAAAACGATCGCCAACCTTTCCCTTTTTCCATCTATCAAAAATACAACTCTCAGAAGAAATCCGCGTCCATGAAATTCAAGGCCAACTCCTCAAAAGGCCCGGCATTTTCACTCAGTCGCAGGTAGCTCACCCTCAATGAAGGCGAGGCTTCCAGAAATGAGCACAATATTTCGTATTCGGGTGAGCCCGTCCAAACGTGAATGGTCAGGTCGGAAATTCCTGTAGGCGTCAGCACATTTTTAAGAGTCTGTACGAATGTTTCTGCATTGAAATGATCCGAAAAACGGATGAATCCGGCTACCAGGGTGCGTTCGTACTTCATCCACATAGTGACACCTTCCACTTCAATGAGGTAATGTGGACAAAAGGACTTTTCCTGCAAAAAGGATGCATCATAGCGCATCGTGAAACGATCATTCAAACGATTGAAGGTGTCAAGGTCGCTATGGATCAGAAATGGTCCCAGTGCCTGCTCAACCCGTTGACGCATTTTGTCTGTACCCCTCAGTTTTTGTTGTACCAGAGACATCGTGTGATGACGAAATGAGAGTTGAAAACTGCTGAAACCAGGTGTATCCTTCCAGCCATAGCGTGCCGATAATCTCCATGTCTGCTCCGACTGAAATCCGAAAACATACTCCATTTGTTCCTCTTCGCAGCGCTCAAGAGTATGCCGATACAGTCGATCAAAAATTCCTGTTCCACGAAATTCTTCCAGGAGAATGAAGTCGCAAACGCTGCCAGCACTTACAACGGTTTTTCTTGTCTTATCGCAAAATTCAACTGAAATACACCCGTAAAACCCAATTATTTGCTCGTCAATGTACGCAACAGTTGAACTCTGTATCCGCTCCTCATCCTTTAGTCCATACTTCAGTTCAAAGTAATGCTGATCCACCGTTTTGCCGAATACTTTCCGATACAACACGCACAGGTCATCAGTGTGGCGCATGGTCAGGTATTCAAGATCTATGTTAGTGGCATCCATCGTACATTGCAAAACTGAATCCCGATCGAAACAAAAAAACTGTCAGCCAGGAAATCAATTGCCTTGAAGTAAGTTTTATCGTTGCAAAAATGCATGAATATTCCTATTCCTGCAAATACGTTTCACACTTCATCGTTGAATCAGATACTCACGTACAATCCTGGTAAGCAATTCATTTCCTGTTTTGTTCAGGTGGGGATCGTTGGCAAAATACACTGCCCGGCCCTCAACTTCCGCATCCTCAAAAACCGAAAGCGGATCAATAACACTAAACCCGTCGAGCCCTTTAATCCATGCATCTTTGGAAACGCCCTTCGCAGAAATCTTCGCCCCCAGTTCCTTGTATCGATCCCGGTAAACAGATGCCACCTGAGTGCAGTGAGGAATCACCAACACAGTAAAGCGTGTGTCTTTCGGGCAGGCCGCTTTCATTTCCTCCAGCAAGCCAAGCATTTCATTAAAACGTTCATCACGTCTTCCGGCATTGATCACTGACGCAGGATAGTTGTCGTCTCCCAGAATATACAGTCGTGTCCTCGGAGAATAGCTTTGTGCTGCAAAGGCGTCCGCATCCTTGGGATCCGATTCTACGAAATCTTCCGGCGACGCCTGACCAAGGCGGTAATTCAAGAAATTCAGGACCCTGAAATCATTGGAAACGCTCCAGAACAAATTCCTGAAAAACCCAAGTTTCGACCAACTCACTGGCTTTTCTATGTCATACAGATCGTTCCCCACATACAACTGCACTATTACCTCTTGTGGAGAAACCTCTTCCATTCGCTGTGCGAAAATGAGCGAAAAGGTCTCAGGCCCGACACCCGAAACAGACGCATTGTAAATGGCGTGATCGGTCAAAGAGTCGCGCAACATTCCAACCCACCCCCCGGGATCAGCACTGAAACTATCTCCGAAGATCAGTACCCGCTTTTTTGCTCCGCGGTCTACCTCCGAATTCTGCCAGCTCCATTCACGGGCATAAAAATCAATCCATTGATAACGGTAGGAAAGTTCAAACAGAAAAAGGGTGATGATCCCGATGATGATCGCTTGCGAAATCCATTTTCCTGCTTTTTTCAACGTCTTCATGCCTCCGACTTGCGTGTCTGAATCCAGACCAGAGTTCCCAATGCAGAAAATACCAAAAATGCCATTTTGCTCTGATCAATGAACGAATTGAACAGGCCGTGAAAATAGAACGTCACAAGTCCCAGCAATACCCCAAGATTTACAGCCCGAAGGATTCCCGGTGGCAAGTCGTAGTGATTTTTCATTCCCACATAAATGCTCAGCAACACGATGCCGATGAAGACAAGAAAACCAACCAGGCCAGTCTCACTCAAATAGGTCAGGTACTCCGAATGGGCATTTCCCCGGTTACCGGAATTGGTTGAAATATACGTCTTGTTTATCAGCGTCTGGAACTTGTTATACTCAAACTGATACGTCCCCGGACCAAAACCTGTGAACGGTCGCTCTTCAAACATTCGCCATGCACAAATCCAACGGTTCACGCGCTCCAGGTTAGAAGCATCCGTCGTGACATTCGTTACGGAGCTGAAATGATTCACGATTTCCCCATCATTGCTGACTGACTCGTTTTCCTCCAATGAAGAATAGATCTGTTCATGTACTCCCCAGACCGCGGCACCGGCAATAAAAAAGCCAACCATCAAGTGTGAAAATCGAAACCTGTATTTCAGCAGCAATGCAAATCCACCGGCAACCAGAAGACTCAGCAATGCCGCACGCGACAACGCCAAAACTTCCGAAACAATGAGCATCCCGAAGGTGATCCAAAGGACTACTAACATGATTCTTGAAATTCCGAACAATTTACGCTTGTATAAAACAATGGCGATCATCGGCAGTACAAAGGCAATGCAGGCGCCATAGATCGTGTGGTCCGTATAATAAGGTTCGCAAATGTTAAAGACCACCTTAGGGTCAAAATCGTAGCGGGCATGACGACGAAGGGTAAAATACATGACCGGCAACAGTCCAAGGGCATAGATGATCCACGGCCAGATCAGTTTGCGCTTATCTTCGAACAATTGCATCAACATGAAAAATCCCAGGAAAAACAAAACACGAATAAATACGCGTTTTAAGGACACATCGATCTGTGTGCTGAACAGGGATATAAAAAAGAGAAAGAACAAATCCACGAGCAAAAGGATGGTCAGTGGATGTGTCAATGCCTCCTTGATTGCCTGGCGATAATCACGGTTAAACAGAAGGCTCACGGGAATCAACAAAGCCAACATCGCCTCCGACGGAAAACTCAGTTTTGCTTCTCCCGGAAGCACCGTGTCTATTGAGAGTGGAAGCAGGAACAATAAGCCGTAATAGTACCTGGAAAGCTGTGTAAATAGAGCGAGCAGAATGAGGACTGCACCGCAGATGAGCAATAATGTATTGGACACCTGCTCAAAATCTCCCTTCCACCAGAACCCGAAAATGAGGATGGCTCCCGCCAGGATCGGAATGACCCAGCTTAACAGGCGATCATCTTTGAAGAATGCAATCACGAATTTTCATTCCTTAACTGCCGCCATTTGTCGACTACCAGTTTTATTGTCAGGCTCATAATGAATACCAGCATTGCTCCGATCAGGACGTTCAACGAAAGTGACGGTGAAACTTTATAGTATGATGGGCTGGCCCTGTCAATCGAGTAAACTGAAGGAAGCGGCACTTCGAGCATCTTACGCATATCGTCGTATTTCTGCCGCAGGCTCTTGAACCGGGCATCTTCATAGACATATCGACTCACCACATCTTCCATTTCGGTAGTTGTTACAAAGTCAGACGGGTCGTAATTTTCATTGTTCAGGTTTTCCACGAAATTATAAAGGATGCCGTTCCCTTTCGAAAGCGCATAGATCGAATCCCTCAGCCTATTCATTTGTTTCTGACAGTCGAAATATTCTGTTTCAAGCGCCTTCAACTCCTGCTTACGGTTATCTTCAAAAATGGACGCGCGGTACCGATCCACTTCCTCCACCTGAAAGTTAGCAATGTCTGCGGCCAGTTCAGGATCTTCCATTTTCACGTTGATGATCACGGAAAGGTATTTACTGCGGAGAATGTCCACATCAGCAACGTACCTTCTTGTTAGCTCCGATTTCCAGGTTTTTTTGTTTGTGTCAATCCCATAGTAGTCGTACAACTTGAAATGATCGACTGTCCTGTCGCGCATCGATTGCGTTTCCAGCAACTGCATCAATTGCTCGGTTTCGATCTCATAACCAAATTGCGGGTTGGTCGCCAGGTTATCCCGTGTATGCGAATTGTAAGGATATACGATCGCCGTAGCCAGGTACTTCTTCGGAATAAAGAACGTCATAACGCCTCCTGAAATGGCACCTATCAATACTGCCAGGATCAGTAACTTCCGGTTTCGATACAGGTAACTCAATCCCGAATTGTTGGTTTCCTTCATTAGGTTGTTTTTCGTGTACTCAAAAATAAACAATTGTGCAGACTGCTACATTTTCAGTTCGGATATGTAAAATTCAGTTTGCATATGTAGAGCGCGGCCCCTTTGTCGTCCAGGGGGATTCCGGTCTTTTCTTCCATCGCCTCAAAGAAAATCCTGAACTCTCCTTCAAAATAGCCGTTGTAAACGACCGCAAGGCGCGTTGCGCCACCATTCCTGTATAACTCCCAGATCATCGCAGGGGTAATATCGTGAATCGGAATTGACCATCCGTAGCGACCTGCAGGTTGAAGGATCAGGGGACACTGGGGAGACAAGCCTCCGTAAGAAACAATTACCAGGTCATCCGGTGAAGTGTTTTTCCGAATCTCCTCCGCAATACGCTGCATCCCGGTTTCGGTTTCGTAGTAATTCGTTTCAGCATAACGAATAGCTTCTCCGGAAACAAGCAATAGTCCTACAATCACCACTACCGTTCTAAGTACTCCCTGAGGAATCCGTCGTCTCAAAAATTCAATCCCCATAGCAATAAGCACTGCGAAAACCACCGTAAATGGAAGCTGGTAATAATCATGCATCATGTTAAGGTTGAAGAACAAAACCATGTACAGAACGGTGCTGAGTAAAAGGGTCAATGTAAAATAGTACCCTTTGTTTTTCGGGTAAAAGATCAGGGCAAACACTGCAAATGCCAACCCTGTATATCCGGCTACTTCGTTCAGGATTCTTCCGCCAAGCGTGATCCAATGCGCTGCCATTGTACGTTGCTGCCAGGTGCCAAAATACCAGTACCACATTTCTGTGAAACGATTGAAATTAGGGATTACCGACCAATCCGGAATACGGGCATTTGTTTCCTTGCTGTATCGGGTCCAGAAATAAAGCAGAAGTACGGGCACGACAAACAGCCACGCACGCCATAGCAGCCAACGAAGACTTCCCTGATAGTGCGCATAAAGTATGATCGGAAATGCGAGGTAAAACACGTAGGGGGCTTTCACGAGAAAAGCCACACAACTGAAGATCCACCCGACGATCAAATACATCAGTTTCTTTTCCTTGATCGCACGCATGGAGTAATACCACATCGCAAAGGCAAAAGCAAATACGAAAAAATCAATATGAACCGCACGTGAGTAGAACAAGGTCAGCGGAAGTGTTCCGTAAACAATGGTGGCAACGTCCGGGATGACAGAATCTTCAAAAACAAGACGGAGAATTTTATACAGGTAGAACGCTGAGATCAGGAAGAAGATTAAAAAGAACAGACGTGCAACCAACACATGCGGTCCAAACAGCTTGTACAATTTGGCCACCAGGTATTCCGGGAGTGGAAATTCCAGGATCAGCGTTTTGTGCCCTCCCATCCAGCACACCGCCGGCTCGAAAAAGCCACCTTGCTCCTGATAATACCCATCAATATATTGTTTCGTATCGTACTGTCGCCACGAATGTGGTGTGTCGATCTCCGGTCCAAGGTGAAATGTCCGCAAGGCGGCAAGCAACACGATGATCAACCACAGGCGGTATTTTTTCACCTGTTTCACTGAATAAAATAATTGAGGTACACTTTTTCCGCCACGGCTTCCAGACTTTTGTCTGCCGCCTCATTACCATATGCTTCCACATGATCAAAACTCTCGAGATCTACAGATGAACGCACAGCCTGCACTTTGGCCGCTCCCCAAAGATTTTCACCGACCCAATCACCTGTACAACGGCCTTTACCATCGAATGCCAGTTGCGTGCAGATTAGCCGCACACCAAGATGATCCGCGAAAGGCTGCAGCCAGATTCCCGAGGACGCCGAAACAATGATCAGTTCCTGTCCTTCTTTCTGCTTTTCGTTTATCCACGAACAGGCTTTCGGATAACAACGATCTTTGAATTTCTCGAAAAATGCCTCTCCGGCACGATGCATTTGTGTTTTGTCAAGCCCTTTGAAATTGATCCGAAGAAAAAGGCGTTTGAGGCGGTTCCTGTTGAATAGTCCGATCCGCATCAGCAGATAAGGAAAGAAAATAACACCCAGCGAAAAATAATAGCGACCGCCGTTTAAAAATCGGGCAAAATCCAACATGGAATCGCCTTTGTAAATCGTGCCGTCAAAATCAATTAATGCCAGCGATTTCATAGTGCTTTGCGCTTGAAGAAGCGTTCGGGAATATGCTTCAAGATCCACATAAGTGGGCGCCAGATCGCTTTTACGTATACGATGTTGCGTGACCCGCCGAGTGTGTTTTTTACGATTGATGCTGCAACGGCTTCCGGAGATGCGGTCAACGATTTCGGCAGTTCCATACCCCTGGTCATTTTGGTGTCGACATACCCGGGACGAATGGTCAGAACCCGTACACCATAGGGATGAACATATTGCCGCAGTCCCGAAAGAAAATGGTCGAAGCCTGCTTTTGCGGATCCGTACACCACATTGGAGGCTTTCCCCCGGTCGGCGGCTACCGAACTGATTCCGGCAATGACGCCACTTCCACGCTCTTTAAAGCGCCCGGCCATTCTTCCCAGGATTGCCACCGGGGCATTGTAATTGACGTTGCGTACACTTTCTCCGGCTTCCGTGAACAAAGCAGATTCATTCTCCGTTAGCCGGCCTGCACAATACAATACAATGTCGCAGGAGACATCTTCAAGTCGCTTCACAGCTTCTTCGACATCGTTAAGATCCATTTCGATCATTTCCGCATCGGCATAAGAAAGCTCTTCCGGTTTATGCGCCGCAAGGATTAACTTGCAACCCTTCGCTGCATATAAATCCGCACAGCATTGACCGATGTCCGAATTTGCTCCAATAATCAATACACGTTTACTCATCCCCAACCAAATTTAGCCTTTTCGCCAGTAAGGAATTGAAATATCCCTTGTTCACCTTTGCCACCTCGTTCCGGAAAGCCTCTGCTTCCGGATATATCTTCTCAAAGGACTGAACGTCGAGCAGGGCATCCTTCACCAGGTACACCCTTCCGCCCAATTCCGCTACTTTTTTGTAAAGCAATTGAATCATTTCTTCTGTTCCTTTTCGACGGATAAAATCCAGTGCAAAAGAAATTCCCGGCACCGTATATGCCAGCATTCCGGGAGAAGTGATCTCTCCGTGTTTCTTGAGAACCGTCAACACCGGTTGCTGTCCTGCCTGCTCCATGATCGGCCATAGTTCGCTCATCGCAGTAACAGCATTTTCTACCGGAAAACAACATTGGAACTGGTAGAACCCGCGCCTGCCATATAATCGGTTCCAGTGCCCGATACGATCCAGAGGAAAGAAGGTCTCATCGATTGTCTTCACGATTTCCTTTTTTGATTCCTTCCGATAATTCCCGGCAATTCGATTGTTGTACAGCTTCATCAACCATGTCCTCACCAGAGGAATAAAATCAACAAATACATTGATCCGCGGCTTTTTCAGTGCAAAATGTTCGGGGTCTCCTTCCATCAAATGTTCAGATTCAATCAGAAAAAAATCCTTGTTCCGCATGGCATCAAACCAGCCCACTTTGTACTCCGCTTCGCTTTGATCCAGTTCACGTACCAGCGTCTCCAACGATGAAGCTTCGATCACCCGCTGCCGAAAAAATTCACTTTCTATTTTCTCCAGCCGAATTCTCGCCGAAACGATCATTCCGGTCAGGCCAAGTCCCCCAATTGTTGCAGCAAACAAGGAAGCCTCCACCTCTGGGCCACACACCATCTTGTTTCCATCCGCCAAAATGAGCGTTAGTTCCTCGATCCAGTGTCCGATCGAACCATCACGCTCGTGGTTCTTCCC
>JBNKYR010000127.1:0-10932 GCA_050300995.1 Crocinitomicaceae bacterium
TGTAACAAATCCGTTTACGGAATTCTGCTCCTGCCCTGTCTGATTCTGATTGGTCAAGGTCGCCAATGCATGCGTTACAGGCGTAGCTGTTTCCTGGTGATTCGCCAAACCGTTTGTTTCACTTGATGCGTTTTCTGCCTGGATCAATGTTGCAGTATTTCCTGCAGCAGTTCCCTGCATATCCGATTGACCTGCCCCATTATTCTGACCATTTCCTGCAATGGCAGCAGCGGTCTCATGAATCACAAAAATGCGTGTTTTGGTCCCTTCCGAATGACGAACGGCCAATGCGGAATGTTGCGGTACATCTCCCCACTCTCCGACAAACCACCATGTCAGGGCTGAAACTGCTACAACGGCAGTTGCTCCGAAAGCATACCATGCAACAGGTCGGCGACGCTCCAGCTTTTCCTGATCCGGAAATACCTCGTGGGATTTCTCCACCTTCGCCATTTCCCATACATCTCTGTCAATGTCGAGCTCAGGATGCTGCAACAGAAATAGCTCCAGCTGTTCGATTTGCTTTGGGGTAAGATTCCCCTCGGCCAACTCAAACAACCACAAGTCTATATTCGAAAACGAGGGATTGCTCATACCAGTTCGATCATTCCTTTTAACTGTTTCTTAATTTTCTTACGCGCCCTAAACAGATATACTTTCACCTGTGATTCCGAAAGCTCGAGAATATCGCCTATTTCTTTGTAAGAATAGCCCTCGAGGTCTCTCAGCAGGATGACGCTCTTCTGGATCGGAGGAAGGATATTGACCGCACGATCCACCACCTGATTCGATTCAAATGAGTTCGGAACCACTGTTCCGCGCTCAAACGGTTGCGTCTCGTTTGTCAGTACTATCCGACCTTTTCTGTTGGAGAAATTGATCATCGCATTGTGAGCTGTCGTAAACATCCACGACTTCGCTTTCACGAACTCTACCTGATTGCGGTGAATCCATAACTTCTCAAACACGTCCTGTACAATGTCGCGGGCATCCTCCTTATTTCTCAAAAAGCGGATTGCATAGCCATATAAACTATTGGCATGCTCTTTAACCACAATATTGTACTCGCGTCTTTTCAAAATCCGTTTAGGTCAACAGTTAAAACAAATAATGACCTGTTAATGTTACACTAATAACATATAAATAACGTCCGGGGCCGGATTCTGTACAAAATGATTACCAAACCCGGCATTTGATCGAATATACAAGGGGTTTCGCTGAATATTTTTAACCCTGTGGAAGTGCGTTTTTTTTTCCTACATTCGTAAGAGTAACACTATTTCATTATGCTACAGGCACAGAGACTTTTCGACATCCCGCATTATCAGCTTCACAAGTATCCGAATGAACGCATGTTCAGCAGCAAACGCAACGGTGAATGGGACGCTGTTTCCACGCAGGAATTTCTGGATCAGGCCATGCGTGTTTCCAAAGGATTGATTGCATTGGGAATTGACGCGGGAGATATGGTAGGACTGGTATCCAATACCCGTTACGAGTGGAACGTTATGGATATCGCCATTCAACAAGTCGGAGCGATCGTAGTTCCGTTTTATCCGAACATTTCCGAGAACGACTACCGCTACATCTTCAACAATGCGGGAATCAAGTTGTGTGTGGTAGCTGATGAGGAATTGCTAACGAAGATCCGCAACATTGAAAGCGACATTCCCACACTGAAGAATCTTTTCACCATGGAAGTGGTGGAAGGCGCTCCACACTGGATGGAAATTGCCGATAAAGGGACAGATATTGAAGAATCGAAGGTGCGCGAGCGCATGGAGAAGATCAAGCGTGATGATCTCGCTACAATCATTTATACTTCCGGAACAACCGGAAATCCGAAGGGCGTTATGCTCTCACACGGAAATATTTTGTCAAATGTAGAAAGCTGCATTGATCCGATCCCTGCAGATGAGAATTCACGCGTGTTGACGTTCCTCCCGGTCTGTCACATTTATGAGCGCATGTTGCATTACCTGTACATGTACCTCGGAAGTTCGATCTACTTTGCAGAATCCATGGATACCATCGGTGACAATATTCGCGAGGTAAAACCTCATGTATTTACTGCTGTTCCGCGACTTATTGAAAAAGTATTTGACAAGATCATGGCCAATGGTGATGCTCTGACAGGTATCAAACGCAAGTTATTTTTCTGGGCCGTTGCGCTTGGAGAACAATACAACGAAGTACATCGCTCTCCGATGTACAATTTCAAATTGAAGATTGCCAGTGCACTGATCTTCTCCAAATGGCGTGAAGCGCTTGGGGGAAACGTACGGGCGATTGCATCCGGTAGCGCCGCTTTGCAACCGCGCCTTGCCCGGATCTTCCTTGCTGCCGGGATTCCGATCCTTGAGGGCTACGGCCTCACTGAAACTTCTCCTGTAGTATCTGTGAACTGCTTTCGAAAAGGCATTCGCATCGGAACAGTTGGACCGCTCATTGACGGCGTGGAGGTAAAGATCGCTGAGGACGGTGAGATCCTGGTGAAAGGACCGAATGTTATGATGGGGTACTACCAACTTCCGGAGGCAACAGTGGAAGTAATGAAAGACGGATGGTTCCACACCGGTGACATCGGAGAGTTCCAGGAAGGAAAATTTCTGAAGATCACCGACCGAAAGAAAGAGATCTTCAAAACGTCCGGAGGGAAGTATATCGTTCCGCAGGCAATGGAAAACAAATTCAAGGAGTCACGTTTCATTGAGCAGATCATTGTGATCGGTGAAGGAGAAAAGTTCCCGGCTGCGTTGATTGTTCCTTCATTTGCCTTTGTCCGGGAATGGGCACAACGTAAAAAGCTTGATCTGGGAGACGGAACCAACACCACCATCATTTCCTACGAAACCGTAAAAGCCCGTATTCAGAAAGAGGTAGACACCTACAACAAAGACTTCGGACACTGGGAACAATTGAAGCGATTCGAATTACTGGATCACGAATTTTCGGTGGAAGGTGGAGAATTGACTCCGACACTGAAGCTGAAACGAAAAGCGATCCTCGCGAAGTACAGCGACCTCGTCGAAAAGATTTACAGGGATTAATTCCGTTTGGTCATGGTGTAATACACCACGGCATGGTGAAACTGAGGATAGTACGTTCCTTTTTGAAATTTAAGTTTCACAACTTCCTTGCGCAGTTCGTACATGGCGGGAGTACTTTTGATGTCTGTTTCCAGCAGACGTGCACTTGTTACATTTCCTTCCCGGTCAACTGCCAATTCGAATTTAGCGAAACCATCTGTTCTTCCGGCAAATTTAAAATCGGTTGGCGTAAGCAATTTGCGTCCTTCATCTTTCAGGTCGCCACTCAGAATCTGCCCCCAGGATGTAGTGGCCAGCAATAAACAAATGATCAGGGAAATACGCATGGATGAATTTTGGCTAAAGCTACGCAAATAATCCAGATTTCAAACTATGCGATTCTACCCCAGTTCGGACGGTCGCGCAGCATCTCGCTCAAACGACTGCGAATCCCTTTGTTCACCGGAAGCTCAATGGTAGGGTCTTCTGTCAGGATCTCGCGTGCTACTTCCCGGGCCATGATCACGATCTGCCCATCCTTTGAAAGATTTGCAATTTTCAGGTCTAGCAAGCCACTTTGCTGAGTTCCCAAAAGATCACCCGGACCCCGCAACTGAAGATCTACTTCGGCAATCTCGAATCCATCGTTGGTACGAACCATGGTTTGCACACGCTTCACAGTGTCGGGAGAAAGTTTGTCGCCGGTCATGAGTATACAATAGGATTTTTCCGCTCCCCGACCCACGCGACCGCGCAACTGGTGCAATTGGGAAAGCCCGAAGCGCTCTGCACTTTCGATCACCATCACACTCGCATTCGGTACATTCACTCCGACTTCAATCACCGTAGTGGCCACCATGATCTGCGTTTCACCGCGAACAAAGCGTGCCATCTCAAATTCTTTATCCTCCGGCTTCATTTTACCATGGACGATGCTTACCCGGTAATCAGGCAATGGAAAGGCACGACTGATCGCTTCAAAGCCATCCATCAGGTTGTTGAAATCCAACGTCTCCGATTCAAGGATCAGCGGATAAACAATATACACCTGGCGCCCCTTAGCGATCTCTTCTTTCAAAAAACCGAATAGCCGTAAACGGTCCTGATCATAGCGATGTAGTGTCGTGATCGGCTTACGCCCAGGAGGCAATTCATCAATGACTGACACGTCCAGATCGCCGTAGAAAGTCATGGCCAACGTACGTGGAATAGGTGTTGCGGTCATGATCAGAATATGTGGCGCCAGTTCATTTTTCTTCCACATCCGTGCGCGTTGCGCCACCCCAAAACGGTGCTGCTCATCGATCACAACGAGACCGAGGTTTTTAAACACTACAGTATCCTCCAGTAATGCGTGCGTGCCGATCAACAGATCAACACTGCCGTCTTCCAGACCTTCCAGGAGCGGTCTGCGATCCTTCTTCTTAGTCGAGCCGGTAAGCAAGGCTACGTGAATCCCCATTGGCTCCAGCATTTCACTGATCGATTCATAATGCTGGATCGCCAGAATTTCCGTTGGCGCCATCAAAGCCGCCTGAAATCCGTTTCCTACAGCCAGGAGCATTGTCAGCAGGGCAACCAGAGTTTTCCCACTCCCCACATCCCCTTGCAACAAACGATTCATGTGGTGACCGGAACCAAGGTCGCGACGAATCTCTTTCAATACCCGTTTCTGTGCGTTCGTCAGTTCGAAAGGAATGTACTTTTTATAGAACTCGTTGAAAGGATCTCCCACCTGTTCCAGCATGTATCCTTTCGAGCGCTGCATGGTGATCTTCTTTCGCACGAGGAGTTCAAGCTGCAAAAAGAACAGTTCCTCAAACTTGAGACGAAAACGGGCTCGCTGTGCATCCAGTTCGGAGGACGGAGCATGTATCCAGTGAATGGCCTGCTCACGATCAATCAGCCGGTGTTTTTGCCGGAGTGGTTCAGGCAGCAATTCCTCGATCTGCCCGTTCACTTGTTCCAGCAATGCTTTCACCAGGCGTTCGATCCCTTTTGTGTTCAGTCCGCTCGATGTCAGTCGCTCCGTACTCGAGTAAACAGGTTGCAGTCCCAGTTCTCCCGGAGGTGCCACTGCTGAGATCTCCGGATGCGGAATATTCCATTTCCCTTTATATTGGGTAGGCTTTCCATAAATCTGAATCTCCTCGTTCACTTTAAGCGAATCTTTGATCCATCGCACTCCTTTGAACCATACGAGATCCACCATCCCCGTGTCGTCCTGAAATTTGGCAGTGAGTCGTTTATTTCTTCCAGTTCCGGCCTCGAGAATTCCTACGATCCGGCCTTTGATCTGTACGTGACCGTTTACGGAAAGGATCTCATTGATCTTATGATAGCGCGAGCGGTCGACATAACGAAAGGGATAATAGTGCAACAAATCTTCAAACGTGAAGATGCCGATTTCCTTTTTCAACAACTCCGCCTTCTGTGGCCCTACGCCCTTCAGGTATTCGATCGGAGTTATCAAAAAATTATTCATATCCCAAAAATAAAAAATCCCCCTCCAATGTTCACTGCAGGGGGATTTTCAGGTTTTAGTTGTGAACCTTTATTTCGCTTCCTTGAACAGTTTTAGGCCTTCATCCAGCCACTGTTTGAATTTCGCAGGATCTCCATGATTCTGAAAATCCGCTGATCCGATAGGAATATCTTTTCCATCCGGGAACTGCATCACATAATAAGGCTGTGATGCGATGTTATACTCGTTGATCTGTTTGAACATCCACTTGTCTCCGATGGTCACCATTTGGCGTTTTTTCCCGGCAACTTCAACTTCTTTCTGCTCTTCTTTCGGAAGCTCGGTTCTCTCATCAACATGCAATGAAACAATGACCACATCATTTCTCAACGACTCGATAATTCCCGGTTCTCCCCAAACGCCTTCTTCCATTTTCCGGCAATTCACACAATTCCACCCGGTAAAATCGACAAAGATCGGTTTGTTGTGTTCGGATGCATATGCAAGTGCCTTGTCGTAATCATCAAAGATCATCAGCTTCTGAGGTCCGAGATGCATGTCGTGATTCTCCTCGCCTCCGTTGGAAATCACAGTTCCTCCACCGCCTACACCAAGCGGTGATTCTGCATAATGTGCCGGAGGAGGGAATGCATTGATCAACTTCACCGGCGCTCCCCACATACCCGGAATCATGTAAATTACAAAAGCAAGCACAAAGGTTCCGAACAAGGTTCTGCCAACGGAAAGCCGTTCCACTTTACTATCATGGGGTAAGGTGAGTTTTCCGAACAGATACAACGCCAGGGCTCCGAAAATGGCTATCCACAGTGCGAGAAACACCTCTCGTTCGAGAAAATGTGTTTGCCAGGCCAAATCAGCATTGGACAAGAATTTAAGGGCTAGCGCCAATTCTAAAAATCCGAGCACTACCTTCACGGAATTCAGCCAGCCACCCGACTGCGGCATTGAGTTCATCCAACCCGGAAACGCTGCAAACAGGGCAAACGGCAAAGCAAGCGCCAACCCAAATCCGAACATTCCCATCATAAGTGCCTCACCTCCACCATCTGCTGCGGTTCCAACAAGTAAGATTCCCAGAATTGGTCCGGTACATGAGAACGACACAAGCGCAAGTACCAATGCCATGAAGAAAATCCCGATCAGACCTCCCTTATCCGCCTTTGAGTCGGCTTTGTTGATCCATGAATTGGGCATCCGGATCTCAAAGGCTCCCATGAATGAGACGGCAAAAATGATAATCAGAACGAAGAATCCGAGGTTGAACCAGGGGTTTGTTGACATTTCGTTCAACAGACTGCCCGTATTTGTCGCCCATACAATAACGCCCAGCAATACATAGATCAAAACAATGCTCAAACCGTAGATCGTGGCATTTCGAACCCCTTGTGATTTTGTCTTACTCTGTTTCGTAAAGAAACTCACTGTCATTGGGATCATCGGGAAAACGCACGGTGTCAGAAGTGCAATAAACCCACTTCCAAAAGCAAGGATAAAGATCGTCCAAAGCGATTTTTTCTCATCCTTTACCGGATCGACAGGTGATTGGTCCGAAGGATCTTCTCCTTCTACAACAACGTTATCCGTCGCACTTTTCCAGGCAGAAAGATCACCTCCATACTCACCCGATAATTTCTCGATCAGCGAAGCAATCTCCTTGTCCTGTTTCAGGTCGGCCGCATTATCACAGGAGGAAAGCAGGTTTACGGCATCCTGAAAATCCTTTTTTGTAGAAACCAGTTCCAGCAGCTCTTTGGAGTCCTTAGGAGTAATTTCTGTGGCAAATCCAAGTGTGACACTTGTAAACAGCGTCAGCAGTACAATGATCAGTTTGTTCATTCTCCTCCCAGGGTTAAATATTTCTTGTAAAATGCATTGCTATTACCCTCCGGCACAGCATGCCATTCATTGTTGACATTTACGTAATTCACGCCATCCTTGTCTTTTGCCTCATCTCCGTTTTTGGTCACGAACGAGTCTTCGATATTTGTTGATGCTTCATCTCCTTTCACTCCTTTCACGTCAACCGTGAACTTGGCAGTATGCGGAGGCAAACAGTGTGAATCGTCGCAAGTTTGAAAGGTAAATGTGCCCTTCAGTTTAAAATCCTTCTCCGAAAGTACTTTGATCTTTCGTTTGATTTTGATGGTCCCTGAGTGATAGTAAAGATCCTCATCGGCCATCTCATCGTGTTCAAAGATCGGTTTCGGCTCAATGACTCCCCCGATCGCTTTAAACTCCGGGCCGGCGGTAAGTTTGAATTCTGTGGGAAGGGTAAACACACCATCCGGGAGGTTGGCCGCATAGATGTGCCAGTGCTCCACCATCTTGATCGTTCCAATGATCGTGGCCTCATCTCCGTTCTGTTCCACAGTAAACTTCCAGCTAACCTTGTCCTCAGGGAGCTCCAATTGTGCACCTGCACCAAAGCTCAGCAACAGCAATAGCACAGGAAATAATTTCTTTCCGATTCGTTTCATCTCAATATATCGATTCTAAAAATTTCGTCGGTTGGAGGAAGGCACATGACATCGTTACACACCATGTATGTCACCGTACCTACTACCGAAGTCGCTTTGTCCGCTTTGATCTTTTGTACAAAAGTCACCTCATCCTTGAAAAAGTTCAATTCTCCTTCAAAGTTCGGATCGTATTCCTTGATCGATTCCGGTTCCACCACCGACCCGACAAAAACGATCAGTGGATTTTCCTGAAAATCAAAAGAGGTAGGTACCGGACCGATCTCGTTGTCGATGTGCTGGCTGTAAAGATGCCATCCTTCGGCGATCTCCGCTTTCATTTGTACCTCACCTTCAGCAGGATTGTAGATATAAGACCACTGCACTTTTTCCTGTCCGAACGAAAAAATCGGCAAAACTCCCAACAACACTGTAAATATAACTTTCCGCATAGCGATCAATTGAATAGTTCAAAGCTACTCAATTTGGTCGCAACATACTACCGGAGAATTGAATTTATCCTTGTAATCCCAAAAAAGGAATTGTTCGCAAAATGGTTGTCGGAAGGGCAATTAAATCAATCTTAGAATTTAACTTCTATGATCCGATCGATGGGCAACCATACACCTCCCTTCAGGCAAATGTATTTGGCACCGTCTGCCCAAATGGTTGTGTCGACGCGTTTCACACCATGATCGTCTTCAAAGTAGATCGAAACTTTACTGTGGTAAGCATTTCCAAGCCGGGTGGCCTTCTTGATCTGCTCCCGGAGTTCCGGATGTTGACTGACTTTTGTTTTTCTATTGAATGAGAGTGACTGAATAGATTCCTTTTCAATCAGTTGGGGCGTGAGAGATACTTGCATGGTCTTACGTTTAGACTCAGAAGATACAAAAAAAACCTGTTCACTTGATTCAAAATGAACAAAATGCGCTTCGGATTGAAAATATTATTTGCCGAACTCTCCGAATGGGATTCTTGCCTGGGCACTCACATGCTGACCGGAGAACATGCCTTTTTCAAACATGTACTTTCCGGCAATGGCAATCATTGCAGCATTGTCTGTACAATACTCGAATTTGGGGATATACGTATTCCATCCTTCCTTTTCCCCGAGATCAGCCAGGGCTTTCCGCAGGCCGCTGTTGGCCGATACGCCCCCGGCAATCGCAATTTCCCGGATTCCGTACTTCTTTGCTGCCTTGCGCAGTTGCTTCATCAGGATCTCAATGATCGTTTTCTGGATTCCGGCACAGAGATCCGCCCGGTTGTTCTCAATGAAATCCGGATCTTTCTTCACTTCATTCTGGATGAAATACAATACGGACGTTTTCAGTCCACTGAAACTAAAGTCCAGTCCCTCA
Organism: Crocinitomicaceae bacterium; assembly: GCA_050300995.1. Lineage (GTDB taxonomy): Bacteria > Bacteroidota > Bacteroidia > Flavobacteriales_D > Crocinitomicaceae > UBA4466. The sequence goes on from JBNKYR010000127.1 coordinate 9,335, forward strand.
ACCTTCGGTTTGGCAAATTTGAACCGATCCGGGTCGCCCTCCTTCGCCCATTTGTCGATCAGCGGTCCTCCCGGATAAGGAAATCCGAGGATCTTCGCCGATTTATCAAAGGCCTCTCCGGCAGCATCGTCAATGGTTGAACCAACGAGCTCCATCTCCAGGTAATCCTTCACAAGAACGATCTGTGTGTGTCCACCGGAAACTGTGAGGCATAAAAAAGGAAACTGCGGATGCGGCTTTCCCTCATCTTCGATGAAATGAGCAAGTACATGTCCATACATGTGGTTTACATCCACCAGTGGAATTCCCAATGCAAGAGCCAGTGTTTTCGCAAAAGATGTTCCTACCACCAGAGACCCCATTAAACCGGGGCCTTTTGTAAAGGCAATCGCATCAAGGTCCGACAGGGCAACACCCGCTTCTTTAAGGGCAGCATCCACCACCGGAACAATGTTTTGCAAATGCGCTCTGCTCGCGAGTTCCGGGACAACTCCGCCGTATTTTTCATGAACTTTCTGGCCTGCAATCAAATTGGACAGAATGGTGTCATTTTTGAGGACTGCTGCAGAGGTGTCGTCACAGGAAGACTCAATCCCCAGGATGAACGTATCTTTTTGTGCCAACTTACGTATGTTTGTAACGGATGGCGAAAATACTGAAAATATCAGGAAGGACGGGTGGTATACTGCTCGAATGGATTCTGATTTTGCTTACTTTTCTCGCCTTTGCCATTCGTACCTCCCCGGTTCAGACATACATCGCCCAGAAACTCACCGCTTACCTGTCCAAAAAACTGCAGACCGAATTCAAGGTGGATCGGGTATCGATCATCTTTTTCGACAAGGTAGAACTGAACGGTGTTTTGGCCCGTGATCAGGCCGGTGACACCTTGCTGGCTGCCGAATCGATCTATGCGGAAATTTACGATTACAGCCTGGCCAAACGTTATTTCCGAATTGCTGAAGTAGAAATCGAGGACGCACGAATCGCACTTTCGAGGGATACTGCCGGAGTGTACAATTACCAGTTCATCCAGGATTATTTCAGTTCGGAGGGCAAAAAGAAGAAATCAACGGTGGTCTTCGATCGCGTGAAAGTCAGCAACACCTGCTTTTCCTACGACGACAACCGAAAAGAACGCAAGGATTACGGCGTGGATTACTTCCACATCACGGCCCGCAACATCCACACGGAAGTTTCCGACTTCAAGATCGAAGGACGGCACTACTCCGGAACCATCAACAACCTCCGATGCGAGGAAAAGTCAGGTTTCAAACTGGACAATCTGTACACCGGGGTCAACGTAGACTCAACCGGGGTCTATCTTTCCGAGGTATTGATCAAATCTCCGGGATCAACCATCGAGGCGAAGAAATTCGATATGTTGTCGACCGGTTTTACTGATTTCAAGTCATTTGTGGACAGCGTGAAATTTGATGCCCGTATCGACAAGAGTACAATCGCCCTTGCTGAAGGCTCACTTTTCGCCCCGATCCTGGCCGGAATGAACGACACCATTCGCCTGAGTACGACGCTGAGCAAGAAAGTCAAAAGCCTCCGACTCACCGATTTTGACCTGCGCATCCGGAAAAAAACGC
>JBNKYR010000128.1:0-10924 GCA_050300995.1 Crocinitomicaceae bacterium
TTGTGTAACTTCTTTGTAAACGACTACACTTTATTTAGACTAATTTTAAATAATGTGATTTCGTACCACAAAAATACCTTTTTTATGGTATTGACACAAGTAATCAGGTAGGATGTTTTTTGTCGTTGCGCCCTCATGGATATTGAAATGTGCCGGGCGGAAATCTTTTTGGCAAATTGAAAAACTATCCGGTGTGAATTCTCTAGATTTGTATTGCAACAGATTTATGCGAGTATTTCAAGGCTTTGAGGAATTAAGTGCCATCCCGAATCCGGTACTGACGATAGGGACCTTTGATGGTGTGCACCTTGGACATCAGAAGATCATCCGACAGCTCAATGAAGAAGCGGCGAAGATCGGTGGAGAATCGGTACTGTTTACTTTTTATCCTCACCCACGAATGGTGCTTTACCCGGAAAATCACGGTCTCAAGTTGATTCAGACGCAGGTGGAGAAGATCGACAAATTGCGTCGTATGGGCCTCCAGAACGTGATTGTACACCCGTTTACCAAAGAATTTTCGCGTTTAACGGCACTGGATTTCGTCCGCGATTACCTCGTTAATCGCCTGAAGGTGAAAAAACTGGTGATCGGTTATGATCATCAGTTCGGGAAAAACCGTGAAGGTTCTTTGCAATTCTTACGCGATGTTTGCGATACTTATGGCTTTGAGGTAATTGAGATTGCTGCGCAGGAAATCGATGAAGTGAACGTGAGTTCCACCAAGATCAGAACGGCAATTACGGAAGGAGACATGGACAAAGTGCGCCGCTTTTTGGGAGAGCCATATGAATTGTATGGAAAGGTGGTTCAGGGAGATGCACGGGGGAGGGAACTCGGATTCCCGACTGCCAATGTAGATGTGGAAAGTGATATCAAACTGATCCCCAGGAGCGGGGTGTATGCCGTAAACGTACTGCTGGAATCCGGTCGGATTTACGAAGGAATGATGAACATCGGTGAACGTCCGACGATGAATGGCAGCGACCGTACGACCATAGAAGTTAACCTGTTTGATTTCAAAGGGGACCTTTACGGTCAGCATATCACGGTACAATTATTGTCGCGATTCAGAGACGAAATTCGCTTTGGTTCCATCGAGGAATTGAAAAACCAACTTGGCCGTGATGAAGATACGATCCGTCATTTTTTTGCTACTCATAGCTAATACCTCTCTGTGGTCGCAGGATGAGGTAAAGGTATTTGAATGGGAGCGTGCAAAAACCGCCGACCCGGACACGGTTTTCGGAATTTCCTTTGAAAAGATGAAATTGACGGAACTTCCGGCCGAGCTGGAACAATTCACCAAACTTCGTGTCTTGAATGTCTCGAGGAATAAACTGACTTCTTTGCCCGGCTATCTTGTAAATTTCACACAATTAAAGGAGTTGAATGCCGGTCGAAATCTGCTGGAGACCTTTCCCATTCAGGTGTGTCGTCTCGAATCTTTGCAGCGTCTGATTCTGAACCGAAATAGTTTTGACAACCTTCCCGAATGTGTGGGGTTTCTTGCCGAAATGCGTTACATGGATTTCTACGATACGCCATTGCGTGCGCTTCCCGAATCATTGACCCAGCTGAAAAAACTCGAAAAGATCGATTTCACCGGAATTCGGTTCAGTCCGAACTTTCAGGAGTCGTGGGAGAGAAAACTCCCGAATGTGGAGTTGGTCTTTGACGCTCCTTGCGACTGCATGAACTAGCCCCAATTTGGGTTTAAGTGCCTGAAAATTCCGGGAGGCCTGCTGAAGAATTTACGTTATGGCCCAACTTTACGGGCAGATATTGCGTATAGTAAAACGACTACTTATGATGCAATGATCATTTACGCGGATAGGAAATCGCCCGATACGGCAGTGAATGTCCTGATGGAATCTACGTTTCTCATGACGGAAAATCCACTGAAAAGCCTTTATCAATGCGATGTTATTTGTAAATTGTCCGTTTCAACTTTACCGGTTTGGTCTCTGATGCATCAGAGGTGATTGATTACTCGTCTTAAGGAAAAAGAAGATGCGAAGAATAGCAATAATACTCCTGGTAGGATTGAGCGGGATGGCCTTTGGCCAGCAGATGCCTCAATTCAGTCAGTACCTGCGTAATCAGTACATGGTGAATCCAGGTGCTGCCGGTGTCTATGATTTTGTGGATATCACTTTGGGTGGCCGTATGCAATGGGTAGGCTTCGACAATGCGCCGATGTCCTCCTATCTGTATGTTTCCTCGGACTTGTCGAAGAAACCACGTGTGCGCTACAACCCAGCCCTTCGAACCAGTGTTGGCCCGATAAGAAATCCTGAGGTGGGGACGGGTAAACTCAAGCATGCGCTTGGAGGAATGCTGATTGCCGACCAGTACGGAGCGTTTCGCCAGTTGAAAGGAGCATTGACCTATGCGCTGCATATCCCGTTGAGTGACAAGATGAACATGTCTTTCGGGGCGAATGTCGGTTTGTCGAACCGTGCCTTTTTGAAGGATCGTGCTCAAACATTGAACATACTCGAACCGAGTTTGGGATACACCGATCAGACGTACGATACGTATGCTCAATCTTCAAACCTGAATACCCTGGATGTTGGAGCCGGCTTGTATGTGTACTCGCAGCGATTGTTTTTGGGAGTATCGGCCTCACAGCTGACACGTGACTTCGTGAGTTTCGGAGGTACAGGTTTGGTGAATGTCGATCCACGAACACATCTGAATTTCACGGCAGGTTACAAGTTCCCATTGGGGGATAATCTTTCATTGATGCCTGCAGTGCTGCTCAAGTACATGACTCCTGCACCGTTGTCACTTGAAGGATCATTGCAACTGGAGTACAAGGAATGGTTGTGGTTTGCCTTGTCTTACCGTCAGGGTATCGGAGGTTTCAACAACTCGGATGCATTCATTGCCATGGCTGGTCTGAACATTAGCGAACGATTCAAATTCGGTTATTCCTACGATTATTCGATCTCCCAATTCAACCAGTATAGTTCAGGAGGACATGAGTTAGTATTGGGGTTAATGCTCGGAAGATAAACTAAACCGGACTGATGAAACACATACTTACTGCCTTTTTGCTTGCAGGCACCAGCGTCTCGCAGGCCCAATTCTGGAATACATCTGACCCCGTTCGTCTCGCCGGAACTGTAAATACGGGTGCGGAGGAAAGCATTCCGGTACTTTCCAAAGACTTGTCCACGCTTTACTTTGTTCGTACGATGGACGCTACCAATGAAGGAGGTGTCGATGACCAGGACATCTGGTACAGTTTGAAAGATGATCAGGGCAGTTACGGACAATGTGAACGACTGAAAGGCCTCAACAATAAGTACAACAATGCGATAGTTGCCCTTGGAAATGACAAGATGTACTTACTTAATGCATACGAAGGCAAAAAAGACATGCAAAAAGGACTCGCCGTTTCCAAAGCCAATGGCTCCTCCTGGTCGAAGCCTGAGCAGATCGAAATTCCAGGTCTGGACATCGATGGAAATTTCTACGGTTTTGATGTCTCCGACGATGAAAAGGTGATCATTGTGTCTTACGAGGGGCCTGGGTCGCTTGGAAAAGAGGATCTCTATGTGAGCACATATAATGGCTCTGTCTGGTCATCTTTGACCCACATGGGTTCTACGATCAACTCGGCAGGTTTTGAGATCTCACCATTCTTATCACCAACAAATGATACACTGTTTTTCTCCAGCAATGGTTTTGGAGGAGAAGGCGATGCCGACATTTTCTATTCGGTAAAACAGGGAAGCTGGACCAATTGGTCAAAGCCGGTGAATCTGGGGGCAAAGATCAATTCCGAAAAGTTTGACGCGTATTTCCGTTCGACGGGTTCGCGTGCTTACTGGTCCAGTAATCGTGAGAGTGAGCTCAGTGATATTTACATGGTGGACATCCTTACACCTCCATCACTCTCGGTTTCCTGCTCTGCAACCAATGCTTCCGTGTTTAAAGGAACGGATGGTTCTGCCCGTCTGACGTTGGAAGGAGGGGTTGCACCTTACACATATCATTGGTCGAACGGAGCAAATCAGAAAGACATCAAAGGACTTTCGAAGGGAGAATATACGGTTACCGTAACTGACGGCGTTGGACAATCGGCTGAAGCCACCTGTGCCGTGAGTGAGCCGGCTGAACCGGTAGTTAGTTTCAGGAATCTCGAATTCATGCACAACTTTGCATATAACAAGCATCAGCTGACCACTTCGGATAGTCGTCTGAAAGAGTTTTTGGGTGCTGTTGAAGCACAGTTGAAAGACGGTCGTGAAGGAATTACCATTGTTGTTGTTTCTTCGGCGTCACAAGTGCCTACCAAAACATTCGGAACGAACGAAAAGCTGGCGCAGACCAGGGCAGATAACATCAGGAAACAACTGGAGGCTTATTTCGGAAAGAGTGAGTGGAAGTCGAAAGTGAAAGTGGAGATTTCGGAGGTGAAGGTCCAGGGACCGGATTATGAAGAAGATTCCGGGAACACAACACGTTATGATCCGTATCAGTTCATTCAGCTGAAAACAAAATAACAGACATTTTTTGCAGGAAAATAGCGGTCTTTGAAAGGGATCGCTATTTTTTTTTCAGAGTTGCTGTAACTTTTCGAAGAGATCTAAGTCCTATTGGCGTAACTTGCAATAAATGACCCGAAAGGAGTACAATAGTGCGGTAGACGAACACGCTGACGGAATATTTCGTTTTGCGATGAAACACCTGAAGGACGAAATGTCCGCGAAGGACATCGTGCAGGAAACGTATGCCAAGGTGTGGGCAAAGCACGAGGAGGTAGCTTTCGAAAAGGCGAAATCCTACCTGTTCACTACTGCTTACCATGCCATTGTTGATTGGGTTAAAAAAGAAGGGCGTTCGGGAGACATCGAACAGGTGCGTGAACAGGGAAGCAACCACCCCGGGTTCCAGTTCGATGTTAAGGAAGTGCTGAACGAAGCACTGGAAAGGTTACCGGAGATCCAGAAATCGGTAGTGTTGCTCAGGGATTATGAGGGATACAATTACGCCGAGATCGCTGAGATCACCGGCCTGAACGAATCGCAGGTAAAGGTGTATATTTTCCGGGCACGAAAGTCCCTGAAAGAGTATATTAAACGTTTGGAATTGGTCATCTGATGGATAGAATCAGCATATTTAATTACGAGGCATTTTACCTCGACTACCTGGAGGGCAACCTTAGCGAAGAGGATACCGCCCTGCTGATGGCATTCCTGGAGGCTAATCCGGACCTCAGGCTGGATGATGATTCCCTGCCTGAATTTGATGCTGAAGATCTGTCATTGGACGTTACCCTTAAGCAAGAGTTGAAGCAACCTGCAGAAGATGAAGCTTTTGATCTTTCGAATGCAGAGTATTTCATGATCGCGGACAGCGAAGGATTGTTGGTTGAAAAACGGCATGCAGAACTGGCGGCTTTTGTAAATCAACACCCCGGACTGGCACGTGACAAGGCCATTTATGATGTGGTGCGGCTGGAGCCGGATACGCGTGTTGTTTATGGCAACAAGGAATCCCTGAAGCGTAAATCAGTTGTACTTTGGACGTATGTTTCCATTGCAGCTGCGGCGAGTGTGATCCTGTTCTTCCTCGTTTGGTCACTCATGAACAATGCACCGATTGATTCGCAGGAGGGTGTATTTATGGCAGATGATGAGATCCAGGGAGAAGTGCAGAACGATCAGCAATTACCGAATCAACATGGGGCGCCTGAGCAGAACAACGTGTACCAGGCGTCTGATCTCGGAACAAATGAGGATGGATCCAATGGGCATTCGCAATCCAATGATCTACAGGGACCGCAAACACCGCAAGTCTCTACGCCGGATCGTCGTCAGCAGGAGATTGACCGAATGGATCGTCGTCTGGCCGGACCTGTATTGGCGGTATTCAATGATCGTGAGATCGAACCGATCACAAAGCATACCTTTGGTGCATCTGATGAAACGCAGCAGGAGAATAGCGGAGACATCATGGCTTCCGCTCAATTCAGTGAAATGAAAAACCCGATCGAACCGATTACGAAGTTTGTGTCGGAAAAGACCAAAACCGAAGTTGATTTCCGTACTTCAGATAAGAAATCATCCGGAAACAAAGGCTTCTTCCTGAAGATCGGGAAGTTCGAGTTCTCGCGTAAAAAGCACTAATATTTTACGAATCGCTGTTGACCGAAGCGTGTTCCATCACTTGCTTCGAGAATGTACACTCCCTGGGATAAACCATGGACGTCAATGCTTCCGGAAGCATCACCACGTAGTACTTCCCGACCGTTCAGATCACGAATGTGAACACCGGAACAATTCGGGCAATCGATGAACAGAATGTCTGTTGCAGGATTCGGATAAATACCAAATGTCAGTGCATTCTGGTTGACTGTACCGAGGAAAGCGTTGGATCCCGGAAGCGTAATACTGGAAGGGTATTGGGAGTCATGGTGAATTGTAATATTCGCGACGTTCGTATCTCCTGCCGTGTACATCGCTCCTCCGTTCTGAAGGTTCACGTCGTAGCGGTACGAGTTGTTTCCTCCCACATAAATTTTGATGGCATGACCGGCCAACCACGTGTAGTTGGTAAACGGAAGCTCTACCTCACGGTAATACACGTTTCCCGGACTCATGAAGGCTTCATCCGCCTGCGTGTAGCCGTTTCTGAATCGCATGCGGGCAATGCCATCTGTGATCAACATATTACGATTGTCCGGGTATACATCGACCAGACGCACGGAAATGTCGCAATCGGGTTGATCAGCATCAATGTACACGCCGACTTTCACACGTCCGGAGATAGATACATCCTGTGGCAGGGTCGCGCTGGTAAAGGTCAGAATGTCGCTCCGAGATGCAAGACTGATCTGGTCGTAAGGTCCCTGACTCAGCGTCGAATGCAATGTAGCACCACCAATGGTTGGAGAAGGGTTGGCCGGGTCTGAAACGAAAGTTGTACTGCCGATGGCACCACCGGAAACCAGTTGTGCATTGGCGTTCAGGTACAGCATGTCGGCATTGGGGCTTTCGATGCTTGTCGCATTGCTCGCCGCCCATTGGTCAATCCCTGTCTGATAGTAGGTGATTTTGTCTGTTGCCGGCCAGTTGTTGGGGGTATCAAGGAGATAATAACTGAGAAAATCCCAGGCCATGGTATCGCTTTTGAATTCCGCATTCGGGTAGGAAAGTTCTCCCTGCGTGGCACTTCCGACATATGCCGCTCCCGAACCGCCGTGCACCCACGGACCTACGAGTAACCATTGTTCGTTCTGCACGGAAGCATCCGCCATGTTGCGGGCGTCCTCGTAAAAGTCGACCATGATGTCGATGTTGTGGTCGTACCAGCCACCGATCTGCAACGTCGGAATCTTGATGTCCGGTGCAAACCAGGTTGTACTTTCGGAATATTGCCAAAGTGCACTGTAGTAAGGGTTGGCCAGCACCACCGGTGAAAGACCGTATCCGAGTGCATCCAATTGCTCAAGTCGTGCTTTTTCCAACACGCCTCCTGTGAAGTACGTTTCATACGCCTGCCAGCCATGTGCTACAAGGGGAACCGCACAGGTATGATTCGGATGGTTTTCGCGGATGAGGTTGTACTGCACTCCTCCAAGTGCTGAAGGTCCCCAGGTTCCGATCCGATCAAGGTGCCAGGGTTGTGCTACGATCCATTCACACACGTCATACCCATCCTCGCCACGATTGGGTTGGGGGGTGGCTGCTGGAGCAGACCCGTAAAACCCGCGCCAGTCTACAATAACCCAGATGAAAGGCTGGCTGTTGAGGTTCATGCCCACTCCCATTGGAAGCGACCATGAAAACAAGTCTTTGTTGTAAGGTGTTTGGATGAGGATCACTTGTGCCGAGTCTACACCGGCGGGGATGTATACGTCAGCTTCCAGAAACAAGCCGTCACGCATTTCGATCAGGGTGTCATCAATGGTTGGGGTCAATTGTGCTTTTACGCTCAATGCTCCGAAAAGCAAAGTGAATAGCAGGATGTAGCGCATAATGAGTGTTTTTCGAAACCAATTTACGATAAATGACCTACAATCGCCGATTTTCACATTTCAATAAGTATATTTACTACTTCCTGAAAAACGCACTTTTCGGTTGAAAGAAACGTCATTTATAGAGCAAAACAAGCAGAAGTGGAACCGCTTCGAGCAACTCTACGCGTCAAAATCAAACGATCCCGAAGAACTGAGTGATCTGTACATGGACATCACGGATGACCTGAGTTATGCGCAGACCTTTTACCGACGTCGGACTGTTCGCGTTTACCTCAATCAGCTTGCTCAAAAGGTCTACACAGGCGTTCACAAGCAAAAGGGAGAATCCTTCCGCAAGTTTCTGAGCGTTTGGCACACCTCGTTACCACTGGAAATTTACCGTTCCCGCAAAAACCTGTTGTTCGCCCTGGTTGCTTTTCTCATTTACGCGGCAATCGGTGCGGTAACGACCTACATGGACCCTGATTTTCCAAGGGTAGTGATGGGAGACGGGTACGTGGAAATGACGCTGGAGAATATCAGTAACGGAAACCCGCTGGCCGTCTACGAAACGGAGGGAATAGGAGGGCAGGATCAGTTGGCGATGTTCATCGGCATTACCACGAACAACCTCAAAGTCGCCTTTCTGACCTTTTTCGTCGGGTTCTTTTTTACTGTCGGAACACACATGTTGCTGTTCTACAACGGTGTGATGCTTGGAGCGTTTCAATACTTTTTCCATGCGAAGGGCTTGCTGATCACCAGCTTTCTGGGAATATGGATCCATGGCGCTTTTGAGATCTCGGCAATTGTGCTGGCCGGTGGAGCGGGGATCACTGCAGGTAATGGTCTGTTGTTTCCGGGGTCGTATACCCGATTACAATCGTTGCAGCTATCCACGAAGCGCGGGCTGAAGATCATGATGAGCCTTGTGCCGTTCATTATTGCTGCGGGTTTCCTTGAAAGCTACGTCACACACAATTACCAGGATTTCCCGAACTGGAGCAAGTGGATGTTGATCTTCCTCTGCTTTGCGATCATCTTGTTCTTCTATGTGTTCTACCCGATCTATGTGGCGCGCAAAAATCCACACCTTGTGGATCAGCAGGAAGTGGCCGAATTTCGTCGCCCGAAAGAATTTGATTTTTACCGCATTCGTACCATCGGACAGGTGGTCGCCGATTCCTTCCGGATGTACCGGACGCAATTCAACAAGTTTGCAAGAGTTAATCTGGTGATTGTCCTTCCGGTAATTGCTGCACTGGTGGTCTGGCAGGACATCAACCATTACGAATTACAGCAAACGCAGTATTGGTACGATTGGGCCAGCCAGCTGTCGTTTATGATGGGTTATTGTTTCCTGAACATGCAGGATTTTATCGTATTCGGAATCTGGACCTTTGTTTTTGCCATGATCTTCACCTCCGTTTTCTGGTGCGTTGAATCATTGGATGAGCCGTTTTCATGGAGGGGCTTTTTCCGCTATGTGCGAAAACGTTACCTGGGAATCTGGGTAGCAAACCTCCTGTTGTGTGTGATGGTACTTGCCACTCCCTGGTATCTTTTGCTCCCCGGATTGTTTCTGATTCCGGTGTTCTACTTGTTGGCAGCCTCTGCCGGCCTGGGTGAAGGGAAGTTTGGCGGACGTTTTAGTCGAGGGTTTAAATTCAGTGCTGGTCATTACTGGAAGACATTTGTGGTGTTGCTCATTCTTTGTTTGCTGACTTTTTTGGTAGTGCAGCCGATCGCCTTTTTCTTCAGTATTCACTTTGATTGGAACGATGAGCCGATGGTGCGCGATATCCTGGATATGCTGGCTGATTTTACGAAGCGTGTGGCGCAGGTCTTCACGGATGATTACATGATTTGGGCGAATGTCGTCCGACAATTTGTGTATACGATTGCCATCCTTGGACTCATTCCACTGGTGGCGTTCACGATGGCCTTCGGCTTTTTCTCCGAACGTGAACGGGCAGAGGCTACGGGTCTCAGAAAGCAATTTGAACTGTTCGGAAAACGAAGCAGAACCCAGGAAACCAGTGCCGATTTTGAGTAGGAAGATTGCATATATTGTGCTGTGGGCATTGTTGCCGTTTGTTGCTTTTTCCCAAAAAGAAAAGGAAGTCTGGCAAAGCGAAAAGGACTACCTCGATTACAGAAAACAGGAAAAATACAAGGGGCCGGATAATTGGTACGGTTCGTATCCGGCGAGCATGAAGGATGAGTCGGTGACCAACCCGCTGAACGGAACAGGTGGTGGCATTCAGTACATTCCGCAGCAGATTCAACGGGATCGCAGAGATCGCTATCAGGGTTATGATCGAGGTGGAGGAACGGGAACAGTACCCTTTGACCCCGAGGTAGAGCAGCCTGAACCACTTGAAGCACCTGACATTGATCCACCGGATATCGATGCTCCGGATATCGATGCCCCGACTATTTCACCAGGTGTATGGAAGTTCCTTATGTTCTTGCTGATATTCGTTGTCCTCTTCATCGTGGCATATCTTATTATTAAGAACCGCAAACCAACCAACAGGAAACTGGTAGTGGAAGTGGAAAATGACTGGAATCCCGAGGTGATCACCAAAACGGAATTGGAATTACGCCTCGAAGAAGCCATGGCGAAAGAAGATTACCGCGAATGTGTGCGGATCTATTTCACCTTTATCCTTAAGGAACTGATCCGAAAGTCGTGGATCAAGTGGAAGAAGGAAAAGACCAATTACGATTATGTGCTCGAAATGAGTCGCCGTCCCGAAGCGCATCGCTTCAATGAATGCGTGCGGGTGTACGACCTCGTTTGGTATGGGGAATATCATATTGACCGCGACATCTTTGAATTGCTGAAGCCGGGACTGGAAAGCTATTATCAATCATTGGAGCCTTCGGATGAATAAGCAGACCAAAATAGGATTCATCCTGGGCACTGTTGCAATCATGGCATTG
>JBNKYR010000129.1:0-10887 GCA_050300995.1 Crocinitomicaceae bacterium
TCTTCAGGAAGTTTGCAAATGATTTCGGTGATAAATACAGAATGCCCGCAATCAAATTAACGAATGAGGCTATTCATCTTCTGGAAAATTACTCTTGGCCTGGGAATGTTCGACAATTAAAGAACATGGTAGAACAGATCTCTGTGATCGAAACCTCTCGAGAAATTGACCCTGAGATCCTGGCCCGCTATCTTCCGCCTGAAGTAGATACAAATCCTGCTGTGATCGATAGTTCGCAGGAGAGCATTAACGAACGTGAGCTGATGTACAAGTTTCTGTTCGATATGAAAAAGGACCTGACCGATCTGAAAAAGCTGGTGATTGAGATCATGGCCAATAACGGAAATCTCAATCTGAGCCACGACCAGGAAACCATGGTCAACCGCTTTTACGAAGAAGTACATCCGAGTCAGAAGATGCTTCCGCCATCGCCTGCCCCGGGCAATATTACCTACCCGGCCCCACCGCATGAAGAAAGCTTCGAAGAACATGAAGAAGTGGAAGAATCACTTTCGTTGGAAGACCGGGAAAAGGAATTGATCAAAAAAGCGTTATTAAAACACAAAGGACGTCGCAAGCATGCAGCTTCAGAGCTTGGCATCAGTGAACGCACCCTTTACAGAAAGATCAAAGAATACAACCTGAGCGAATGAGACGTCTTCCGTTTGTTTTTGTACTCCTACTGCTCCTCGCGACCGGCTGCTGGCCAACCAGCGTAAGCTTATCCGATACGCGAACACCACCTGAGTGGAAGTACTTTTTCGTGAAGACATTGGAAAACAGCGCCCCCAATGCCCCACTGAGCTACCCGGCCAATCTTACCGAAAGTATCAAAGACGGGATCCAGAACCGAACAAAACTCTTACTTACCGGTAGTGCAGATCAGGCGCAAATTCAGATCGAAGGGGCTGTTACGAACTATAATGTGTCGCCGATCGCTTTGCAGGAAGGAGATAATGCGGCCCAAAACCGATTGACGATCTCCGCACGGTTTACCATTTACATTTCAGAACCCGAAGAAGACGAAATGACCCTGACGAGCAATCGCTTCATGGACTATTCATCCTCGCAAGATCTCAGCTCTGTGGAAGAAGCATTATTGGAGGAGATTAACACACAAATTGTTCAGGACGTCATCAACAAACTGCTTTCGAACTGGTAAATGATGAATGTTCAACATATCGCAGAGCGCATCCGCCACCCGGAAAGCATTACTTCGGATGAACTGAACGATTTTCGGGAACTCTCTGAAAAGTACCCCTATTCGCAGATCTTCTCCCTGCTCTACCTGAAAGGCCTCGGAAAGTTTGGCGATGTGCGTTTCGAAGATGAATTGCTGAAACATTCTTACCGAATTGGTGACCGTGTGCAATTGTACCATTTGATCCACGACCAGGAATCCAAATCGTCTTCAGAACCTGCACAAACGATCGTGGAAAGCGCACCGGAAACAGTTGAACCGGTTGCCGAAAAAGTGATTGCTCCTGAGACAATCGAACAAGAAGAGCCAGTTGAAGAACCGATTACTGAAGCACCTGAAGTTGTAGAAGAAATGACTACTTCCGAAGAAGTCAAGGAAGAAGTTCCAACTGAAGAAACTGAAATTCTTCCGGAAATAAACGAAACACCTGAAGAGGTTTCCGCTGAAATACCTGAGCAGGTATCAGAACTGAGTGATGCGTCGCCGGAAACAGAAGTTGAAGATGCCACAGAAGAATCGGCGACCACCATTGAAACTGTGGAAACCGATCCGTTGGAAAAAAGTATTCTCCAACATGCCTTGTCGGCGAATTACCAATTGGAAGAACTGACCGAAGAGGAACTTCGTCATATGGAAGAGCGACAGGAAGAGAAAACAACGGTCACTCCTTCAGAACCAACAATTCCGCAGGTAGATATTGACGCACGACAGACATTCTCTTCATGGCTCTCGGCAAACAAAAATGATCACCCGCAGGGCAAGGAAGATCAGGAAGCGATCCGGGCACTGGTCAATGATTTTTCAGAATTTGATCCCACCGAGCGTCTTTTCGGTGAGGTGGAGAAGCCCAAAAAGGAATTCTTCTCACCGATCAAAAAGGCCAAAGAAAGCCTCCGCGAAGAAGGATTGCCTGTCAGTGAAACGCTTGCAAAAATCTATGCAATGCAGGGGAATTATCCCAAAGCAATTGAAGCCTACGAGCAATTAAGTTTGAATTATCCGGAAAAAAAGATTTTCTTTGCAAACCTTATTGCCGATTTAAAGAAAAAAATAAACATCAAGTAATGGTAGCTATCATATCATCAATCATCATTTTGGCGAGCGTTCTGCTCATTTTCGTCGTTTATGTTCAGAACCCGAAAGGTGGTGGACTGAGCACGGATTTCGGTGCCGCTCATCAGATCGGTGGTGTACAGAAAACCAATGATTTTATCGACAAAGCAACATGGTCACTCGCTGCAGTGATTGCTGTCCTGAGTATTTTCCTTACCCTGAAGCTCAAAGCTCCTGAAAAGGAAGTGGTAGAGGAGACTCCTACTGAGCAAACAGATGGTCAGGGACAAGGGCAAGGACAGAGCCAGGGACAAGGGCAGGGCAATTCTCAGAATCCCGGATAAAGCCTGATTGCTTTGCAAAGACTTTTGAAATGTCAGTATGTCACCCATACTGACATTTTTTGTGTCTGCCCGGTACATTTTGTCGGTTCGTTGACCATGGCATAAATTTCGCTAAGCGCACACCGAATTTTTAACTCAAATTTTAATCAAATTCAAGAATATGTCAACTACATTCAAACCATTAGCAGACAGGGTTCTGATCGAACCAGCCCCGGCCGAGCAAATGACGGCAAGCGGGATCATTATTCCTGACTCGGCTAAAGAAAAGCCTCTTAAAGGAAAAGTCATTGCTGCAGGAGCAGGAAAAAAAGACGAGCCGATGAGCGTAAAAGTAGGCGATGAAGTTTTGTACGGACAATATTCCGGTACAGAGATTAAATTGGACGGAAACACCTATCTGATCATGCGTGAATCCGACATTTACGGAATTCTTTAACTGCAACGAATCTAAAACAGACAATCATGGCAAAAGAAATATATTTTGATGTAGAAGCCCGCGAAAAACTCAAACAAGGAGTAGACGCACTGGCGAATGCGGTAAAAGTGACACTCGGACCGAAAGGACGTAACGTCGTTATCGGGAAGAAATTCGGATCTCCACACGTTACAAAGGATGGTGTTTCCGTAGCGAAAGAGATCGAACTCAAAGACCCGATCGAAGACATGGGAGCTCAGATGGTAAAAGAAGTTGCTTCCAAAACTGCAGATATTGCCGGAGACGGTACCACCACGGCAACTGTTCTTGCTCAGGCTATCATCTCCGGAGGATTGAAAAACGTGGCTGCAGGAGCGAACCCAATGGATTTGAAACGAGGTATCGACAAGGCCGTTGCGGACATCGTGAAAAACCTGAAGACCATTTCGAAAGAAGTTGGTTCCGACAACGATAAGATCAAGCAGATCGCTTCTATTTCAGCGAACAACGACGAAACAATCGGAACGCTGATCGCTGAAGCGATGAAAGTAGTTGGTAACGACGGAGTAATTACTGTGGAAGAAGCCAAAGGAACCGAGACTGAAGTCCGCACTGTAGAAGGAATGCAGTTCGATCGTGGTTACCTCTCTCCTTACTTCGTAACCAACACCGAAAAAATGATCACGGAAATGGAAAATCCGATGATCCTGATCTACGACAAGAAAATCTCCAACATGAAGGAGTTGCTTCCGATCCTTGAACCGGTAGCACAGTCCGGAAAATCATTGTTGATGATTGCGGAAGACGTGGACGGAGAAGCCCTCGCCACACTGGTGGTGAACCGTATTCGCGGTTCTTTGAAAATTGCTGCTGTGAAGGCGCCGGGATTCGGTGACCGTCGTAAGGCAATGCTGGAGGACATTGCTATTCTCACCGGAGGACAGGTAATCTCAGAAGAGCGCGGCCTGACACTCGAAAACGCAAGCCTCGAAATGCTCGGAACTGCTGAAAAAATAGAGATCGACAAAGACAATACAACGATCGTGAACGGTGCAGGACGTAAGGAAGACATCGAAGCACGCATCAGCCAGATCAAGGCACAGATTGAATCTTCTACTTCTGACTACGACAAGGAAAAAATGCAGGAACGTCTTGCGAAGCTTGCCGGAGGTGTTGCAGTTCTCTACGTGGGAGCTCCAACCGAAGTGGAAATGAAGGAAAAGAAAGACCGTGTGGATGACGCACTCGCCGCAACACGTGCTGCGGTTGAAGAAGGTATCGTTCCGGGAGGAGGTATCGCGTTGATCCGCGCATTGAGCACCATTGATGAGATCGAAGGAGCCAATGAGGATGAAAATACCGGAATTGCGATTGTGAAGCGCGCGGTTGAAGAACCATTGCGTCAGATCATCTCTAACTGTGGAGGCGAAGGTGCTGTTATCGTTCAAAAAGTAAAAGAAGGAAAGGACGATTTCGGTTACAACGCCCGTACGGAGCAATATGCAAACCTGTATGAAGCAGGTGTGATCGATCCGACGAAAGTGACACGTATCGCTATTGAGAATGCGGCGTCCATTGCATCCATGTTGCTGACCACCGAGTGTGTGATCGCCGATGAGCCTGTAGATGAATCTGCAGCCATGGGCGGAGGAATGCCAGGTGGAATGCCGGGTATGATGTAATGCCAATGCGCATCAAAAGGCATAAAAGGTCAACATCGCGTTGACCTTTTTTCCGTTTCTGGCTTACCGGATCATTCCGGATAGTCAGAACGCAATTATAGATGACTCCCCGCTTCGGCGGGGAGTTTTTTTTCCTTCCCGTTTTTCCGTACCTTTCATTTGTTATGCGCTTTTTGCGGCCACCTCTTACCCGATACACGGACCATTACGATGTTACTCGTTTTAACCTCGTATGGAATCTCTGTTTGGTAGTAGTCTTCCTGCTCCTGACTGTTTCGATCGCTAACATCCGCAACGACAATTATTCTTCCCTCATCAACCTGATTGAAGTAGGATTCGGCATGCTGGCTCTCTTCATCCTGTGGAAAACCCGACGTTTCGAAATCGTCAGCATTCTGGCTTCGGTCGGCACATTTATCCTCGTATCCACCGCTTTCTTTACCATTACCAATGTTGTTCATTACACCACACCGATGTGGGGGCTTGTGAACGTTTTGTTTGCCTATTTTTTGCTGGGATATATCTGGGGAAACGTTTTGTTATTCGGACACATTGTCGTGCTGATATGCTATTACCTCTTTCGACTCGAATCCAACCTTGCCAATCTCCCCCCACTGGATGAGCAATCCATTCTGAATTTTATCATCGAGACCTGTAGTGTCGGGCTTGCCCTTGGCTATCTCATGTACAGCTTCATCCTCGCTAATCAGCACGCGGAGAGAACGGTGAAACAAAGTAATGAGGAACTGAAGATCCAAAACCAGATCATTACTACCCAGAATCAGGAAAAGGAAGTCATGCTGAAGGAAATCCATCACCGTGTGAAGAACAATCTTCAGGTGATCACCAGCCTATTACGTCTGCAGTCACAGGAACTGGACGAGGAACATTCCGGATCGTTCTCGGAAGCCATCAACCGCGTTAAGTCCATGGCCCTCATCCATGAAAAAATGTACAGCAGTGATCTGCTTTCCAACTTCGACCTGGAAAGCTACCTCACTTCGCTAACCAATGAACTGATCGACACTTACGCCGTGAAAAAACCCATTCACCTGGACGTACACACCGAAATCGACCGCATCGATCCGAAAAGCATTGTGCCGCTTTCTCTGCTTTTCAATGAACTGATCTCCAATTCGATCAAACATGGATTCAGAGATGCTGCTGACGGGAAGATCACGGTGCGAATGCTGGACTGTGATAAAGCCGGATATATTTGCCTGAAATACGATGATAACGGCACCTGGAAGGAAGGGAGTAAGAAATCTTTCGGGCTTGAACTGATTGATACCATGTCGCATCAACTGGATGGCGAATACTCAATGTCTACATCCGGAGAGGGGACTTCCTATACCTTTAGCATAAAGGCGTTACAACAAGACGTTGGTTAACCGTTGGTCATCTCGCTGCCACACTGATTGCAGTAAACCGAACCGAAAGGATTGTCGTGCCCACATTTATCACAGGGATTATCCGGAATACCATCATCATCCTTGTAGCGGGACATTTCTACGGAGATCAGTCCGGTTGGTACCGCGATAATGGCATAACCTGTTAACATCATCACCGAGGAAAGCACTTTACCAATGACGGTTACCGGTGTGATATCACCATAACCAACGGTAGTCGTGGTCACGATCGCCCAATAAATACTTGCCGGAATACTCTCAAAACCATTTTTTCCGCCTTCTACAACGTACATCAACGTCCCCGTGAGAATCATCATCATCACCACAAAAAACATGAAGACCATGATTTTGTAATAGCTCGCCTTCAATGAGTGCGCCAGCGCCTGCGATTCCGAGGTGAAACGACTCAACTTCAGAATCCGGAAGATCCTCAAAAGGCGAAAGGCCCGTACTACCCGTAATGATGCGTATCCTGACAAAAGCGGACTAATGAAGGTCGGAAGGATCGAGATCAGATCAATGATTCCCCACCAGCTAAAGATATAACGCAGGGGTTTCGGAGAAATAATGATCCTTAGCAGGTATTCGGCGGTGAACAGCAATGTAAATCCCCATTCGAGGTAAAACAGCTCCTTCGTGTAATCCGAGTGAAACCCGGGCATACTTTCAACCATTACCGCCAATACGGAGATAAGGATCAGGACAAGCAGAACCACATCAAAGTTTCTTCCCGCACGGGTGGTGGTGCCGAACACTATTTCATAAAGGCGTTCCTTCATGGTCTAAAATTAAGAAATGTCTTCCCTCTTCACCACTTCTTCGTAATCCTGCTGGAAATATTGTTTCCTGAACCACAATTCAAAAGCGGGGTCAAGTAACTCAAATTTGCCTTCCGCCTCGTGAATCAGTTCATTGCGAATCAATGCATCCCTGTTTTTGCTCACATTTCTGGGGGTCCCCAACTTGTAGCGCTGCATGACCGCTGCAGCCGTCAATTTTGTCTCCCCGCTTACAATGGCTTTGAGCAGGTTTAACTGCGTAAGGCTGATCGTTTCCACCTCCTTCTGATACAATGGTGTATTGGCATAGATCAATTCCTGTAACGCAAGAAACACGGTATCCAGCGTGGCCTCTTTCGAGGTTTTCTGCCAGGTATAGTGTGCCAACTGCTGGACATACCAGGAATGATCTTTCATCAATCCCGGAATGCTTCGTGCTACTTCCGGCAATATGCTCTTTCCACTGGATTTAAAACCCTTGACGATAAACGTTACCCATTTCTGCCGCTTGATCCTTGGCAGGATCATGATGTCTCCGAAACGGTAAAACGGCTTCGACGCATTGTTGAAGATATCCGTCATCATATGTCGCTTGCTGCCGAAAAAGCAATAGGTAACCCTTTTCTGCCGCTGCCAGCCAGCTCTCATCTTTTTCTCAAGCACTTCATATCCCTGATAAGAAGCGAGGTTCTGAAACTCATCCAGACAAATGATAAAACGCAGATTCTTTTTTTGTGCAATCGCTTCAGGCAATTGCAATACCTCATCCTTATGTTTGCGCAATTCATCCCAGTCGAATTCAATACTGAAATCAATCGAGGGATTTACTCCGATGTTCATCCGTGGATGAAGAAACTTAAAAAAAGTCTTTCCGGCATTGATCCAATCTTCCCATTTTGATGAAGATGCCTTGATGATCTCACGCGCAAACAGCTCCAGGAACTCCTCCTCGGTACTGGTCGAAAACAAATCCAGAATCACGGTGCACACCTGTTTCTCCTTTCGGTTGATGTCAAGGATTACTTTTTCTACAAGCGATGACTTTCCCCAACGTCGCGGCGAAATAATGGTCGTATGTATCCCTTGCATCAGGTTATTGTACAGCTTTTCGCACTCGTCTTCCCGATTCGTGAATGCTTCCTTACTGACGGTTGATCCGTACTGAAATGGTGATACTCCCGTGGTGCTCACAGGATACTTATCAGCATTATACTAAATGGTATTATACTCAAAGGTATAAAATAAATTTCATTCAAAAAAAAGCCGCCCTGAAAACAGGGCGGCTTATCAAAACAGAGCAATTATTTCATTATTACGACATTCCTGAGGATCACATTTCCTTTTTCCGTAACAATGCGAACAAGGTAATTTCCAGTAGCCAGGATCGAAGCGTCTACCCTTCCGGTCTCCATATCAATCGGGAGAACAATATTTCTTCCGGTGACGTCAACCACATGAACGGAAACAATGTTTCCTTCATACTTCAGATAGAACTCTCCGTCAAACGTCGGGTTCGGGTAGAGTACAAGTGCTTCTACCTCCAATTCGTCGATTCCAATCGTGTTTACCGTGTAACAAGCACTGGTATCCGTACATCCGTTCTGGAATACGATCACTGCGAAATCACCATTGTACGAAGGCGTGAACGTCGCAGAAGTATCTCCGAAGATCTGCGATCCATCACTACAATCGATCCATTGGAAGCTCGCATTTGATGCCGAAGCCGTTAAGGTGATGCCGGATTGCGTTACACCGGTATCCACTGTGTAAATGTTCACAGTAATCGTCAGGATACTGTCGCAACCATTAACCGTTGGAATAGTATCGTTATACACCCCTGACGCATAGTATGTCTCATCTCCACTCGGAACAGTGTATTCCACGCACTTCGTTACAGAGAAGCTGTAATACTCTTCCGTATTGATGATGAGGTCAAGAGTGATCAAACTATCACAACCAGCACTGTTCGGAATGGTATCGATATACGTTCCACTTGTCGTATATACTGTTCCACTCGGACCGGTATAACTGTAACAAGCCTGAGCTGACATCGAACTTGTCGTTGAGGAAGCCGTTACCGTAACCGACTGCGGAACAACAATGCTGTTACCATTGCCATCGTCGAACGTCCAGTTGATCGTGTATGTACCAGTCGCCGTGTATGTCAAAGGATCTGTGGTGGTTCCGGTAATCGTACCAGCACAGTTATCTGTGGTGGTCGGAACAGAAGCTGTCACCGAACAACTACCCGACAATGCTGCCAACGTAGGCATATCCGGATCAATTCCATCTACCACCGTAACGTTGAACGAACAGCTATCAACGTTTCCTGCAGCGTCCATAGCATACAGCCATACTTGCTGAGTTCCTGAAATAGTGGTTCCGGCTACAGGCAATTGCGTAACTCCCGGCGAAGGATCACATGCATCTGAAACGGAAGCCATGCCCGTGTAATCCGAGAGAATTCCCTGACAAGCAGCATCTGCCGGTTCTGTCTGATCAGCAGGACAGCTGATAGTAGGCGCAACAAGGTCTTCCACAACGATCGTAGTCGTAATCACATCTGAGCATCCGAAAATGGTATCCGTCACTGTCAGCGTCACTGTATATGTTCCATACGCCGTATACGTATGAATCGGGTTCTGAGCAGTAGATGTGTTTGCATCACCGAAATCCCAGAACCATGTATCAGGCAATGTCGACTGATCAGTAAAGAAGACCGTATGAGGAATTGAACATCCGGTTGTCGGATTCGCCGTGAATGCCGCCAAAGGAGGATTCACTGTTACTGCATTGGACATCACCAATGTATCGTAACATCCGTTTCCGTTACCAGCAATCAGCGTCACCGTGTAAGAACCGATTCCCGTATATGTTACCGCAGGAGGTGTTTGCCCCATGTAAACCGGATCGCCATTACCGAAGTCCCACTCCCAGGAAGCTGCTCCTGTTGAGCCATCCGTGAAATTCACCATAAGTGGCGTACATCCGCTGGATGGTGTCGCTGTAAAGTTTGCCGAAGGCAGAGACAACACAACATCAAAGGTACAAGAGCTGGTATTTCCGCTTGCATCCGTTGCTGTCATCGTAATGGTTGTATTCGCTGAGATCATCGTTCCGGCTGCCGGACTCTGGGTTACCGTAACTCCGGCACAGTTATCCGTTGCACTCACAAGACCCGTGTAATCAGGCAAAGCCAACATACAACCCGCTCCTGCTATTTCCGTCTGGTTACCCGGACAACTTACAACAGGAGAAATCGTGTCTGCAACCGTTACAACTGCCGTACAGCTCGAAGTATTTCCTGAACCGTCTGTTACCGTCAATGTCACGCTGTTCGCGCCGATATCCGCACAGGTAAAGTTTGTCGAAGATGCACTCACTGAAGAGACACCGCAGTTATCTGATGATCCACCATCAATATCAGCTGCGGCGATCGAAGCATTTCCGGCACCATCAAGGAAGACCGTGATGTTCTGGCAAACCGCAACAGGTGAAGTTGTATCTGCAATCGTTACTGTTGCCACACAGTTTGCTGTGTTTGAGCTGGCATCTGTTCCATTCAATGTAACAGAGTTCGGTCCGATGTCAGCACAAGTGAATGCGGTCTGAGAAGCACTCAACGTAAGGCCTGAACAGTTGTCTGTCGAACCTCCGTCAATATCGGCTGGTGTGATCGTTGCATTTCCGGCTCCATCAAGGAAGACCGTGATGTTCTGACAAACCATTGTCGGAGGTGTCACATCTGAAACATTCACATCAAACGTACATGCAGAAGTGTTACCGCTTCCATCGATAGCAGTCATTGTAATTGTCGTGTTTGCTGAAATCACAGTACCTGCCACAGGCGACTGAGATACCGTAGGTCCGCCACAGTTATCCGTTGCACTCACAAGACCTGTGTAATCAGGAAGTGTGAAAGTACAGCCTGCACCCAATGATTCTGTCTGGTTTCCAGGACAAACAATCACCGGTGAAGTCGTGTCTGCGATTGTGACAACTGC
>JBNKYR010000130.1:0-10769 GCA_050300995.1 Crocinitomicaceae bacterium
TTTGTATGAGATTGGCCAGCTTGATGAAATGATGTATCATACGTCCATTCTGGAGCCTTTGCCGGAAAAACCTCATCCTTTACCGAATATTGCACCGCACATGTTGCACACCTTCATTCAACAGGGAAAAAAGGGACAAACGATTACTTGTACGCTTGATAAGCATACCCAGGAAACCAATAACCGCTTGCTGGAAATGCACATGACAAGCCTTCGTGAGAACAAGATTTACAACGGGGCTGTGATGGTAGTTTCTGTGAAAACAGGCGAAGTGCTGACCTACATCGGAAACGCGTGGGCCTCTGGTCGCGAGCATTCTAATTTTGTAGATTGCATACCAGCAGCACGCAGCACGGGAAGCATTCTCAAACCCTTTTTGTATGCAAAGTCCATGGAGGCCGGACTGATCACCCCGAAGACCGTTTTGCTTGACGTGCCTTCCAAATTCGGAGGCTTCTCTCCCAAGAATTTTGCGGGAAATTTCGATGGTCTTATTCCTGCGGATCAGGCTTTGTCGCGCAGTTTGAACATCCCTATGGTGCATCTTCTCAATCGTTACGGATTGTCGCGTTTTCACAGTGATCTTCGCGATCTCGGCTTTACGACGCTTAACAGGTCTGCCCGGCACTATGGTTTGAGTTTGATCCTTGGTGGTGCGGAGGTAAGCCTGTACGATCTGTGCAAAGTGTACCTGGGAATGGCGCAAAGTCTGGGGCAGGAAAACCCCAGAGGAATGTCATTTTTGTCGCATTCATCTGCGCGCGAAGTGGCGCCTTTTCCGATTGATAAGGGAGCTGTGTATTCAACCCTGGAAGCAATGACCGAGGTAAACCGTCCGGATGAGGATAACAACTGGAAGTATTTTTCTTCTTCTCAGCGGATTGCCTGGAAGACCGGTACCAGTTTTGGTTTTCGTGATGCCTGGGCACTGGGAGTTACGCCCGATTACCTGGTGGCCGTTTGGATAGGGAATGCCGATGGAGAGGGGCGGCCGGGGTTGACCGGGGTGAATGCGGCTGCTCCACTCATGTTTGAAGTGTTTGGGCACCTCCCAAAATCCGGAGCGTGGTTTGACGAGCCACTGATGTCAATGGAAAAAGTGGCCTTGTGCTTGCAAAGTGGACACCGGGCGACACCTCTTTGTCCTGAACAGCGCACCGAGGCGATTCCAACAGGTTCTCTGCGTTCTGCCGGTTGTCCGTATCATCGGATGATCCACCTGAATGTTTCAGGCAGCGCTCGCGTGGATGCCGAATGTGCTTCACCATCTGAAATGCAGCACGTGCCATGGTTTGTCATTCCTTCCGGCATCGAAAAGTTCTACCGCCAAAACCATCCCGAATACCAGCCACTTCCACCGTTTGATCCTTCTTGCCAGGGAGGAAGCGGGCAACATCATGCTGTTGCGATCATTTATCCGGTCAGCAAACAGCGCATTTACCTGCCCTATGATTTCACTGAGGAACAGCGGTCGGTAACTTTCGAAGGCGCACATAGCAATCCGGAAGCTGTGATCTTCTGGCACCTGGACGATCAGTATGTGGGGCAAACCAGTGTAATCCATCAACTGGATTTTCAACCTTCTCCGGGAAAACACGTGCTAACTCTTACGGATGAATGCGGTAGTTCACGCACGGTACGTTTCGAGATCATTGGGGAGAAAGAATAATTGTTCCGGTTATTGTACGATGATCTTTTGCTGTCTGACCTGCAGATCACCGAGATAGTCAGAATAGGTCAGTGTCATAACGTAGGTACCGCGTGCCAGTGATGTTGAAATTTCAGCAAAAGTCTGATCCCGGAAAAGTTGATCATAGATCAGTTGTCCCTGGAGGTTATAAATGCGTACGATAAAGGAACTGACATCTTCTTCGGTCCGTACAGTAAGAAGATCTCCCGATGCGACCGGATTCGGATAGACCTGTACTTCATCCGATGGAGTCAGGAAAACATCTCTTCTGAAATCAAAAAGGAACAATCCGTATTTACGATCAGATACAAGAATTTTTCCCGAAGGCAGTTCGGTGTAAACACCCCAGGCACCTTGCATGTTGAAAGGGGAATCATCCGGATAGGTATCGTAGTGCGCGATCTCCTGTGGAATGTTGGATCGAAGATCGTAGATTCGTAATCCTTCGTTGTAATAGGCCACAAAGGCAAATTCGTTGGTGAGCATGATGTTGTGCGGGACAGAATTGTTTTCATAATTCGTTCCGAAATAACGTTGAATGCTAAGTTCATGATTTGCATCCACGTTGCATTTTTTGAGTCGTTTGCCGGAGGTCTCATCCCCGAAAATGTAGGTTTTTCCATCCGGAGAAAGCCAGCCTTGATGATTGTAGCCCTGGTCCTGATAGACCGGCATATTTTGCAGGAAAACGGGATTGGACGGATCAGAGAAATCGTACACCCGGAGTCCGTCAAAACCGCAATTGAGGTAAGCAATGTTGTCCCGTACATAAGCATCGTGAACCTCAGGGATATCAGAAGGACCGGTGTACACCAATTGCGGATTCACCGGGTCGGCCAGACTGAAAACCTGCATCGAAAGAAAACTCTGAAGTACTCCCCCGATTTCCGGCGTAATGATGCAGGCGTACATGAGGGCATTGTTCGAGTCGATGAAGAGGTTGTGCACGCGACCAAAAGCTCCGCCAATGTCTGCCACCTTCACCACGGAATCCGGTAAATAGCTAAGGTCGATGATCTGCAGGCTGCTGACACCTTCGTCGCAAACGCTGTAGGCATAATTCCGATAGGTCTTGATGTCACGGTGGATCACTCCGGGGTTCGGATACCGGGCAAGTACGCTATCCACTTCATACAGGCGGTTATCGTCTCCGATCCGGAAGAAATGTGTTCCTTCCGTAGATCCGGCAATGGCATATTCTACTCCGTTTTGCACGTAGCCCCAACAGTCATTGTAGCGAACACCGGATGAATTGATCACCAGGGTAGGGTCATGCCAGTTGTCGAGAAGGGTGATATTCAGAGACTGACAAAACACCGTCCCGGTACTGGAGAAAAAAGCGATAAACAGGATAATCCGTAGCAACTGCCAAAAATTCTTAACGTAAAGATAAAACAATGATCAGAATCGTTTCGGGCAACCTTTTCATTGGGTATTATTCTTTATTTTAGCGACACTTTAACCGGATAATGTGTCGGATTCAATTGTTATCATACCAACATTCAATGAAAAAGAGAACGTCGAGAAGATGACCCGAAAGGTCATGTCACTTGGCAAGGAATTTCATGTGTTGTATGTCGACGATTCTTCACCCGACGGAACAGCGGGTATTATCCGCTCGCTGATGGAAGAATTTCCAGGGAAGGTGTTTCTGGAAGAGCGAACCGGAAAATTGGGTCTTGGTACGGCTTACATTCACGGATTTAAATGGGCGATAACGAGGGGTTACGATTACATTTTTGAAATGGACTGCGACTTTTCGCATAACCCGGACGACCTCATCCGTCTTTACGATGCCTGTGCATTGGATGGTGCCGATCTAAGTATTGGTTCGCGCTATGTGCGCGGCGGTAAAGTGCAGAACTGGCCGTGGAAGCGCATCCTGATGTCATACTTTGCGAGTGTTTACGTGCGGATGATCCTTTGGATCGGTATCAAGGATACGACTGCCGGGTTCAAATGTTATCGCCGGAAGGTGCTGGAAACGATCAACCTGGACGGGGTCACTTTTCGCGGGTATGCCTTCCAGATATGTATGAAGTACGCTACGTACCGGCACGGATTTCGGATTACCGAGGTTCCGATCACCTTTATTGATCGTGAATTCGGTGAATCAAAAATGAGTACTGGAATTTTTAAGGAAGCATTTTTCGGTGTATGGAAAATGCGCAGAATGAATCTATGACAAAGACAACGGTATTGCGTTCCGCCACGATCATCAACGAAGGCAAACGAACAGAAGGAGATGTGCTGATTCGAAATGGCCGTATCGAGCAGATCGGTGGAACCATTAAAGCAGAAGGTGATTGCGAAGAGATTGATTTGTCGGGCAAGTGGTTGTTGCCAGGTTGCATCGACGATCAGGTACATTTCAGAGAGCCGGGTTTGACGCATAAGGCAACGATTGCTACTGAATCCCGTGCGGCTGTGGCAGGCGGAATCACCTCCTTCATGGAAATGCCGAATACCGTTCCGAATACATTGACCCAGGAGTTGCTGGCGGATAAGTACGAGATCGCCTCACGAACTTCCATTGCCAATTACTCGTTCTTCATGGGGGCTTCCAACGACAACATTGAAGAGGTGCTTCGTACGAATGCCCGCGATGTCTGCGGAGTAAAAGTATTTATGGGTTCTTCTACCGGAAATATGCTGGTGGACAACGAACAGACTTTGGAAAATCTTTTTTCAAAAGTGCCGATGCTGATCGCTACGCATTGTGAAGATGAGGCGACCATTCGCAAGAACATTGAACTGGCGCGCGAGAAATACGGGGAAGACGTTCCGATGTGGGAGCACCCGAATATCCGAAGCGCGGAAGCCTGTTATCTTTCGTCTTCAATGGCGGTAAGACTGGCGAAGAAGCATGGTACGCGTCTGCATGTCCTGCACATTTCAACGGCCCGTGAGGTTGAGTTATTCGACAATACGATTCCTTTGGAACAGAAGAAGATTACAGCGGAAGCCTGTATACATCATCTTTGGTTTACGGATAAGGATTACGACGGCAAACTCACGTTGATCAAGTGGAATCCGGCTGTAAAAACAGAAGCGGATCGTGACGGTGTTTTCCAGGGAGTGCTGGACAACCATATTGATGTGATTGCGACGGATCATGCACCGCATACACTGGACGAAAAATTCAACAGTTATTTCCAGGCTCCTTCCGGCGGGCCATTGGTGCAGCATGCATTACTGGCAATGTTGGAAAAAGCGAAAGACGGATTGATCTCGGTAGAACGCGTCGTGGAAAAAATGGCGCACGCACCAGCTATCCTGTTCAATATTGAAGAACGTGGATTTATCCGGGAAGGATACCATGCAGACCTTGTGGTGGTTGATCCGGAGCGTGTAACGGAAGTGATACCTCAAAGCCTCCTGTACAAATGCGGCTGGTCGCCGTTTTTGGGAACTGTTTTTTCGCATGCCATTGATCGTACGTATGTGAGTGGCAATTGTGTGTACGCGGATGGTCAGATCATCGAAGGCACAAACGGTCAACGTTTGTTATTCAATCGATGAAACAACTCCTCTTTATAGTGCTTCTGGCCACACTGGCGTCGTGCTTTGAAGGAATGCAGCGTATTGAGGCTCCGAAAAATCTGATTGGACGCGAAAAGATGATAGAAGTAATGACCGAGCTGGTGAAGCTGGAAGGTCATATTCAGGATCGCTGGCCGGGAGTAAATCGCTTTCATAAGGCCATGACGAATTCAGGTGATTCGTTGTTCAAAGCACACAACATCACGTTCGAGCAATTCGACGCTTCGATGGATTATTATGGTTCCCGCCAAAAGGAAATGCAGGATATGTATTCCGAAGTGCTTGAGCGTTTGGGACAGGAACTCGGTGAGCTACAGGCGGGCGAGTGAAGTTATTTTTCGTATTTCCAGTTACGCGATTTTCCTTCCGATAGCCATTCGATGGTTTGGTTCAGGCGTCTTTGGCGTGTAGGCTCCGTTTTGGCTTCCGTGATCCATTCGATGTATTCGTTTTTATGACTTTGGGAAAATGCCTGAAATGCATCATTGGCAAGCGGATGTTGACGTAAAACATCCAGCATATAGTCCGGTGCTTCCAGCACTTTGGCGGTCCTTTTCGATACCGGTGCGATTGTTTTTCCTTCGTTGGTCAGTCTTATCGCTTCCAGGATATAGTCAAGCAGGATTTGCCTTTCCGGAAGTTCGTTGAGCTCTTTGAGTTTGCCGAAGTTTCCCATACCACTGTCTTCTCCTTCCACAAACAGGTCATGGGGATCTTTCATGTGTTTGCTCAGCCAGAAACCAAAGGCTACATGTTCTTTGAAAGCTGCCATGTTGCAGAGGATCTTCCCGTTGTATATGAAATTCGGGAAGCTCCATTTGAATTGTTCCTCAATTCCGGGACATGCTTCGTGTACGCAAGCTCTCAGATGCCGCAGGAGAGGCTGCGCAAAAGGTTGGGCGTCGGCAATGTAGTCATCGAAGTTGGAATACCTCGACATGATTACCAGTTTTCAAGTTTTTTCCGGATGATGCACATCATGGAATGCCTGCGTGTCGTACGAAAAGTCAGTTCGACGGTCTCAATATGTTCTTCGAGGTAGCGCATTTCTTCAAAGGTCATGTACTCACTGCTCATTCTGGTGGTTCGCATGAAATTCTCAAGCATCAACAAAGTGGTATTGCTTTGTGTTGCATTTACACCGTAGAATTCATTCGGGTAAAATTCCGGCAGGGAAGTGTGCACATCTTCGATAATGAAATAGCCGCCTGGCTTGAGGTATTGAAAAAGAAAGCCCAGACTGACCTGCTGATGGTCCATAGCGTGGCCACCGTCATCGAGGATCACATCGAAGTCGCCTCCATAGGTGTCAATAAAACGCTGCAAATCCTCGCGGTTAGCCTGGTCGGCCATCATTGTTTTGATACCTTCTTTCCCGGCTTTGTCGGAATAATCTTTCAGGTCAATTCCGAAGATCTCAGCGTTCGGGAAGTAGTCGCGCCACATCATGTGGGAGGCACCATGCAGGATTCCGATCTCAAAAAAACGCTTGATGGAATCGCGTTGTGGCGAGAACAACCGGTTGTATAATTCGATGTAATTATGTGCCTGATGACATTTATCCGAGCTGTATTTTGCACACAATTCGTAGAGATCCGGTCGGTTGTCGTTAGCTGATTTCTGCTCGTTTCGCATTGTTCCGCAACTTACGGCCGTTAAGAGCAGGAAGAACAGGATAAAGTGTTTCATTCTGTGTCGGATATCCGATTTTGGTTCCGGACAAATCTACGGATTTCCCGGGACAGGGCTGAAACTATCCGCCCTTGCTTCGTCCGGGATTGTTTTTGACAAATGAACCCCAGTTCGAACTTTTCGCTTTGTTGTGTTCCCCCACGCCCTTGGAGTAATGGTGGCAGACGGCAACAGCAAGTCCGTCCGTCGCATCAAGGTATTTCGGAGCGTCTTCAAATCCCAGGAGCTTTTGTAGCATGGCTGCAACTTGTTCCTTGGAGGCATTTCCGTTACCGGTTATGGCTTGTTTGATACGTCGTGGCGTGTATTCTTCGAACGGTAGATTGTGATGGAGTGCAGCGGCGATTGCCACTCCCTGAGCCCGTCCGAGTTTCAGCATGGATTGTACATTCTTTCCGAAGAAAGGTGCTTCAATGGCCATTTCGTCGGGTTTGTATTCGCGAATGATTCCCTCGATACGATCGTAGATCCGTTTGAGTTTGTCGGGATGCGTCGGGAGCTTATTCAACTGGATGATGCCGAAGTTCAGTAATTCCATCTTTTTTCCTTTCAGATGGATCATCCCGTAACCGGTAACAGTTGTCCCCGGATCAATTCCCAGAATTATCTTATCTTCAGGCATCAAAACGATTTCGTTGCTTAAAACTAATCAAAAACAAAGGAATCTCTTCACAATCATTAAGCTGATTCTCTTTGTAGGAGTATTAGCAATTGTCTACTGGCAGATCCGGAATTTTGAGCCGGATGCCTGGAAAAAATTTACCTTGGTCCGGCCGCTTTCTTTGATCACCGCATTGTTATTGGTGGTGTTGAATATCTGGATTGCCTACCGGATGTGGAAAGTAACCCTTACGGTTGTAGCGCCGGGAACTGAGCAGCGGGTTTCAGTGCATTCTTTTTTTGCCGGATTGGTCACAGGAATGCTGACTCCGAACATGATTGGTAATTTCATCGGAAGGTTTTATTATTTCGGTCGGGAAAAGCGCGCGTCCATCATCCTTTTTACCCTGCTTTCTAACTATGCGCAGTTTCTTGCAAGTCTGACATTTGGTTGGATAGCCATTCTGATCGTTGGTGATCTTATTGTTGTGGAAAAGAGTGGCTACCTGCTGATCTGGTTAGGCGTAGCTCTGATTCCGGCATACCTGCTCTATTATTTCGTGGAGTTGTTGTATCGGGTCCGACCAAAAGGATACCTGATGCGTTTTCGATTGCTGTTGCAGAAAAACCGATCGTACCGGACAAGGATCCTGGGACTGAGTTTTGCTCGTTTTGTCGTGTTCACCCTGCAGTTTTCGCTGGTGTTGAATGCCTTTGGGGAAACGGTGAGTTTGTTTTCAATCATGGCGATCTGGCAGGTGTATTTGCTTACCATGCTGGCTCCTTCGTTGGTGCTGGGGAAGGTAGGAGTGAAGGAATCTATCGCTTTGTATGTCCTTGGAAGCATTGGAATGAACGAATTTGCCGTGTTGTTTTCTTCGTTGATCATCTGGACTATCAATTCGCTGAGTCCGGCATTACTGGGATTGGTGATCTGTAAACGCAAGCAGTATGTTGCAGGTTAGTCTTATCGCCTACATACTTGCATACACCTTGCTCCTTGGTCTGATCGTAGCAGTGGGATTTGTATTGCAGCGGAGCAGGGAACGTGCATATACGGGCAAGGGCATTGATCCCGAATCGGTAGTGGTACTTATTCCATTTCGCAATGAAGCGCACCGCATTCCTGCATTGCTGGAATCATTGAAGCAACTGCATTCGATGCCGGGTGAACTGGTGTTTATTGACGATCATTCGGAGGATACTACAGTTTCGTTGATTCAAGAGGCCATGCAGGGAGTCCCGTTCCGGGTCATGAGTCTTCCGGAAGAGATCACAGGAAAGAAGCGGGCCTTGCGCTATGCAACGGAACACACGCAATCGGAGTACATTTTGACAATTGATGCGGATGTGACCCTTGATCCCGATTATTTTGACTGCATTGCGGCATTGGGTGGCGCAGATATGTATGTGTTGCCGGCACTTATGATCCCGGAAGGTTTTGCCGAACATTTTTATACGATTGACCTTTACCTGGTGAATGCCGTGAATGCAGGTCTGGCCGGATTGACACGTCCAATCGTGGCAAGTGGAGCCAATCTGCTTTATAAACGTTCCACATTTCAATCAGTGGACAATTTTGCTTCACACGCGCATGCTGCCAGTGGCGACGATACCTATTTATTGCGCGATTTTCGATTGAACCGGACAGATGTACGTTTGATGACAGATCCGAAGGTGGCAGTCCGAACGGAAACACCTCAATCCTTCCGGGAATTTATCGATCAGCGCTTACGTTGGATTGGGAAAACGGGCGATTTGAAGGATGGATTGAGCACTTCACTGGCAGTGCTTCAGGCTGGATTTACGCTGGCATTCATGGTGCTGATGGGATGGATGATCTTTGTTCAGGCATGGACACTTCTGGGACTTTTGTTTGCCTTGAAGGCATTTGTGGACATGGCACTTTTCTATCCCTTTTTCCAACGTACACAGTGCCTGAAATCCTGGTGGCTGATCCCGGTGTACGAATTGCTTTTTCCTTTGTACACGCTTGTGTTGATTCTGCTTCTCCCGGTGTACAAACCGAAATGGAAGGGCCGGGCAATTTATTCGCAGAAGCGATGAAGCAAAAATCCCCGGAAATGACTTCCCGGGGACTCTCACTTGACCTGGCTTTGGTAGAGGGTCAGATTCCTTGCAGATCGACCTGACGCATGCCGCCAAAGAATTTTAATACGACCTCTCCGATGTCAGGAACCTCCACATGGATCAGGTAAATACCTGACGCTACAGGAATTCCCTTGTGATTGTTGAGGTCCCAATCCAGTGAGGTGATCGGACTGTCCTTTTTGAATGTCCGCACAAGTTTACCATTGACCGTGTAGATGTTCACCGTGCACCGTTCCGGGAGGTTCGTGATTTTCACACGTGTATCCAAACGGCTGCGTTCGTATTCGGAATAAGCATAGTAAGGGTTCGGTACCACATTGATGATGTCGAGCACGCTGGCCAATTGATCAGAACTACCGGTTTCCGTGCGGATGTCATCCATACTCCAGGAGTACAATGGTTTTCCTCCGTTCAGGCCACCCAGCGGTGTTTCAATGGTAGAGAAATCTTTGTATTCCTTTCCGACACGCAATCGAATGGTTGCTTCGGTGGCCAGCAGGTCATTGCCCGGGGCCAACAGCGGATATGCCACCCAGCTGATACTTCCGTACACGTTTCGCTTAACGGTAGGATTGTTTGCTTCAATATCAATCATGTGATTGTAAAGCACGTTTCCACTTAGCTGTTCAGCTTCAGAAGGGATGTACGGAGGGTAATCATACCCTTGCGGGAAGTTGTTCTTGGAAGAATGCCCGTAGCTGAACACATAGATTGGATGCATTCCGCCCATAACCGGACTGCCTTTGTCATCCAGGGTACGCGTCGTCGGATTCCAAATCATGTCGGAACCATGGTCGGCGATGAGGTAAGAATTCTCCCCGAAGGCCATGTAGAGGCGTGCACCGGATTCGACATCTATGGCATATCCCGGGAACCATCCCATACCTGTTCCGCTTCCGTCCGGTCTGCCGTTTCGGAAGACACTGTTGCTCTTGCGCATTTGTCCTGGTTCCGCATTCCCCACGTTGAGATTGGAATTCCTGCCGAGTTCAATGACCGGACATCGTGTCCAAAGGTTGGTGTCCGGCGTGAGGACGATATCCACACTTGGCAGGAAACTAATGGATGCTGCACGACGGGCTGCCACAGGCGCATAATTGTAGTAGGCCATCGGCATGTAGGCGGATTGATA
>JBNKYR010000131.1:0-10738 GCA_050300995.1 Crocinitomicaceae bacterium
GAAATGGAAAGCTGAACCTTGTTTTTCATTTGAAAAAGGCACTGGAGATTCAATTAACAGCGATTTACCTCGCGCCGAACATTATTCCACAGGGAACAACAGGACAGCGGTTTTCGCTGGACCTCGGAATGCAGAAGTCGATCCAGAAGGGGAAGGGACAGGTCTTCCTGAATGCAACCGATCTACTGAATACGATGGTCATTCGCCAGAAGATTGTTGGCGATGGGTTTACGTATGTCAGCGACAACTATTACGAGACGCAGGTCATTCGGATTGGGTACAAATATCAATTCTGAGTGCAATTTTCCACAGCATGTTGTTTGAAATTTGAGCGGGCCGAATCGTGGCAGTGCATTAACTTTGCTGTGTGGAGGATAACTTTAAATACAAGGGAATGCGGAAGAAGCTCATTGGGGAGCTTCGCGGAAAAGGAATTGAGGATGAGCGCATTCTGGACGCGTTTGATGCGGTTCCACGACATTTTTTTCTCGACAACGCCTTTGCCGAGCAGGCCTATACGAACATGGCTTTTCAGATCGGTTCCGGGCAAACGATCAGTCACCCGTTTACCGTTGCTTTCCAGACACAATTGCTGGAAGTGAAAAAAGGTGACAAGATCCTGGAGATCGGAACAGGTTCTGGATTTCAAACTTCCATTTTATGTGAGCTGGGTGCGAAGGTGTTCAGTATTGAACGTCATAAAGAGCTCCACCTGAAAGCAAAGCGGGTTCTGCACCATTTGGGCTACAATCCGCGACTCAGCTTTGGAGATGGCTACAAGGGCTGGCCTGCTTTTGCACCTTTCGACAAGATCATCATCACCTGTGGCGCGCCTTTTGTGCCGGATGCGTTGGTGGAACAATTGAAGCCGGGAGGTCGGATCATTATTCCGATCGGTGAAGGGGAGGAGCAACTGATGAAACGTATTTTCAAAGGAGAAGATGGCACACTGACCACAGAAGATTACGGTGTTTTCCGCTTCGTGCCCATGTTGGAGAAGAAAGTTAACTGATCAATTTTCGTCGAATTCGTCCGGTTCAATATGAATCAGGACATGTCCGAGATTCGGAATTTCTCTCCTCAGATAATCTTTTAGTTCATGGGAAATGTCATGGCCTTCCTTTACGGAAATGTTGGCGTCTACCGTAACGTGCAGGTCAACATGGTGTTTCATTCCCGATTTGCGGATAAAGCACTTTTCCGTATCCAGCACACCGTTCACCCGCGTTGATTTCTCGCGGATTTCTTCGATCAGATCGTCGTAGAGGTGTTCATCCATGATTTCTCCCAGAGCAGGACGAAAGATCAGGTAACTGTTGTACAGGATGAAAGCCGAAGCGCAAAGAGCAGCCCAGTCATCGGCACTTTCATAGCCTTCTCCCATGATCACTGCTACAGAGATTCCGGTCATTGCCAGAATGGAAGTGATGGCGTCGCTGCGGTGGTGCCATGCATCTGCCTTCAATGAGGAACTGTTGGTTTCCTTGCTTTTACGAATGACAAAGCGGTAGGAGAGTTCTTTCCAGAGAATGATGCCGCCGAGAATATAAAGCGTCCATGATTCCGGCGTTTTGTGGGGAGTCCGAATGTGCAGAACACTCTCGTAGGCGATAATAGTGGCGGAGGTTACTAAAAAAGCCACAACCATGAAGGTGATCAGTGGCTCAATTTTACCATGACCGTACGGATGGTTCTCATCGGCAGGCCGATTGGCGTATTTCAACCCGAAAAGTACCAGCAGCGAAGCAAAGACGTCGGTAGTGGACTCAATGGCGTCTGCCATCAGGGCATAAGAATTCCCGAAAAAACCGGCCAACCCTTTGAGTGAGGCAAGGGCGACATTTCCGACAACACTGAACCAGGCTGTCCGGATTGCTATTTTTTCAGGTTCTTGTGCCATTGGCTGTTTTTAACTTCCCGAATGCCGGAGCCAGGCAAAATGAAAAGCGGGTTCCCTGATCATCAGGGAACTCCGTTTAGTGTCCTTTGGCAGCCAGGTAACGCTCAGCGTCCAGTGCGGCCATACATCCTGTTCCGGCAGCCGTAATTGCCTGACGGTAATTCTTGTCAGCAGCGTCTCCTGCCACAAATACACCGGGAACATTGGTCTTGCTGGTACCTGGTTGTGCGTATTTCACGTATCCGGTTTCGTCCAGATCAATGTAGCCCTTGAAAATGTCCGTGTTCGGTTTGTGTCCGATAGCCACGAAGAAACCGGTACATGGGATCTCCGTTGTTTCGCCGGTTACGTTGTTTTTCGCACGAACGCCGGTTACGACTTGTCCATCACCGAGTACTTCTTCTGTTTCCGTATTGAACATGATTTCAATATTCGGAGTGTTTTTCACACGTTCCGCCATGATCCTGGAAGCCCGGAATTCATCGCGTCGAACGAGCATGGTGACTTTCGTGCACAGCTTGGAAAGGTAGTGCGCTTCCTCGCATGCAGAGTCTCCGGCACCAACGATCACTGTTTCCTGTCCGCGGTAGAAGAATCCATCGCATACGGCGCAGGCAGAAACACCTCCACCATTCTTCAGGTAAAGTTGCTCGCTTTCAAGTCCGAGGTACTTGGCAGAAGCTCCAGTCGAAATAATCACCGTTTCCGCGTGAATTTCTTTGCCGTCTTCCGTCCAGCATTTATGTATATCTCCTGAAAAGTCCACCTTGTCAATGAATCCAAATCGAATGTCGGCCTCAAAACGCTTTGCCTGTGCTTCCAACTGAAGCATCATTTCCGGTCCCGAAATCCCCTCCGGGTATCCCGGAAAGTTTTCTACTTCATTGGTAGTTGTCAGCTGTCCTCCAGGTTGCATTCCCTGATAGAGTACAGGTTTCATTTCGGCACGTGCCGCATAGATCGCAGCTGTATACCCGGCAGGTCCGGAGCCGATGATCAGACATTTTACCTTTTCAATCTCACTCATTTTGTTCTATGATTATGATTATTTAGTCGGTTGAATTTTAGATAGAGGACAAATTTAGCTTTTTCCAACACACAAAATGTGACATTTGTTGCGGGATCAAATTGAAGCATTTAGGTAGGAGTTCAACTTGTTTTTGGGAATTTGAATGCGTGTTTGCTTTGTATTTCCTGAAAAAGCCCCTAAATTTGTAGCCGCTTTTTTGCAAACTACAAGATGATAGATACAGAACTTTACGAAGCCAAGACGCTATACCCATTTCAGGAAAATACTGTAAAAGTCATACTTGAAGAGTTGGAATCTAAAGGTAAGGATTTCAATTTGTTATTTCAATTACCGACAGGTGGAGGGAAAACCGTGATCTTCTCGGATATTGCCCGAAGGTACATCGAACGGACCAATGAAAAGGTTTTGATCCTGACCCACCGAATTGAACTGTCTGTCCAGACTTCCCGCCAACTTTCGGCGATCGGGGTAAAAAATAAGGTAATTAACAGTGAGGTGAAGGAAATTCCCGATCAGTCAGATTACCAGTGTTTTATCGCGATGGTGGAGACCCTGAACAATCGACTGAATGACAACGATAATTTCATTAAGAACGTCGGATTGGTTATCGTGGATGAGGCACACTACAACAGTTTTCGCAAAATCTTTCAGTTTTACGAGAATGCCAATATTCTTGGGGTTACGGCCACTCCGCTGAGTAGCAACAAAGCACTTCCACTTAATGATAATTACAACAAACTGATCGTTGGAGAGAGCATTGCTTCCCTGATTGAAGGGGGCTACCTGGCTGATGCTGACACTTTTACCTACGACGTTAACCTGCATGGACTGAAGATCGGTTCGAACGGTGATTTTACCGTTAGCAGTTCCGATGTGGTGTACGGGAACTATTTTATGCAGGAAAAGCTCCTTTTTGCTTACGAAGAGGTGGCGGTGGGCGATAAGACGCTTGTGTTTAATTCGGGAATTGATACATCTCTGCGTGTAGAAGAAACATTTAAAAAACGCGGGTATAAGATCCGGCATCTGGATTCCACGTTTAGCGATAAAGATCGTAAGGATGTCTTAAGGTGGTTCAAGGAAACGCCGGACGCTATCCTGACTTCTGTGGGAATTCTTACCACGGGATTCGATGAACCGACCGTAAACACAATCATTCTGAACCGTGCGACACGCTCTTTAACGCTCTACCACCAGATGATCGGGCGTGGTTCGCGTAAGCTTCCGAATAAAGATCGCTTTAAGTTGATTGACCTTGGAAATAACGTTCGTCGTTTTGGTCTCTGGCAGGATTATATCAACTGGCAGGATGCTTTCCGTTTTCCGGATCGTTTTCTGGAGGCTCGTTTGAGTGAAGTTGAAGACATCGAGTTTGAAACGGAGTTCGAATTTCCTCGTGGTTCCGAAGATATTTTTGACCTGGAGAAACTGGAAACATTCGACATCAAGGAAGTCTACTACGATTGCATTGACAACGGTTTGAAAGGGAAGGAGGCAGTTGAGCAATCCCTGATGAACCACTTTGAAGTAATTCAATCGGCTTCGGAAGACTATTTCCACGGACTCGAACTCATGCAATTGTTGCAGGATCACATTGAATATCGTCTCAAGCATTACACGAAGTGTATCACCAAGTGTACACCGAATTATTACAAGTACCTGATCGATACTTATAATCGTCAGTTGCAGCAGAAGCTGCGGGCGGTTCTTGACGACGAGTAGATCTTTTTGTGGAATTTGAACCGATCGTGCATCAGGTTGTAGAATGGATTGTTCCTAAACTGCAACACGATGAAACAAGTAGGTATTCAAGCTCCCTGTTCCGAAGACTTTTCAAGTATGACTCCTACCGGGCGCGGTGCGTTCTGTAGTAAGTGTGCCATGGAGGTGCTCGATCTGAGTACTGCGTCAACGCATGAGATTAAACAGGTCTTCCGCGAGTTTTCCGGAAAACGACTTTGTGCGCGCCTTTCAGGGAGGCAGGAGGAACAACTCAATCAGGAATTCGATCAGTGGAAAGCCGATTCGCAGGAAACCTTGCGCTATGCCATGTTGTTTTCGTTGATGGTAGCATTCGGGTTGACCTTATTTAGTTGTAATTCGCCACAGGCAGAAGCTACGGTGGTGCAATTACAAAGAACCTTTAGTGCCGGAAAAACGGTCTCCGGCGAGGGGGTGAGATTGTCCGGGCAGTTGCCTGATACATTTACTCAGCAGGAGAAGATCATTACCGACTGTGGGTACGTTGCACCAAAGCATTATCCATATCTGCAGAACGATTCTTACAAAATGGAGGAGCTTGTAGAGCTGGAGGAAGTTCGGATTGTTTCCGACTCCTGGGATCGCAATCACGATGTATTGGGCGGGGCTGTTGTCTACACAAGAGAATACGAAGCTTTTCTGGAGCAGGAGGTTGTTTCTACGGAGGTGATTGAGCGTGATGAGTCTGGCAGGCCGTATCCGTTGGAGTTTAGTGATAAAGCCTATCCGAATCCCTTGACAGATAAGGCGACCTATGAATTGAAGGTTCCGGAAAAGGGAATTATGATCATCGGACTTTATTCGATAGACGGCCGCCATATTCGCAATATCCATGAGGGTGAACTGGATCGGGGAACGTATGAATTTCCGCTGAATATGGAGAATGAACAATCCGGCACGTTTCTTGTCGTTACACGCTCGAAGAAATTCAGCAATTCAACAAAGCTGATTAAACTCTGATAGAACCTGAACTACACGCCATGAAAGACAATAATCAATACTTCGGAATTAAAGAGGCATGCAGCGAGAACTGGGCAGGAATGACTCCCACGGAGAAAGGTGCGCATTGTGCCAAATGTGCCCTGGAGGTTTATGACTTTTCCAATTCGACGAGTGCAGAGATACGAACGGTTCTTCAGCGCGAAATGGGGAATCGTGTATGTGGAAGAATGCGAAAGGAGCAGGAATTGGAGCTGAGGGGCGAATACCTTGCATGGAAATCCGCTGGTCAGGTCATGCGCCAGGTGTCGTTGGTTTCTTTTATAGCCGTTTTTGGTTTGACATTGTTTAGTTGTACGAGTCCACAGCAGGAAAAAACGATTCAGGAAATCCAACGTGCCGGGATGGAAGTGGTAGAGGCGCGATTTCAGGAAATTATAACCGAAGAACCAGTGGAAGTGGAAGAGATTTCAGGGGAGGAGGCAGTTTTGACGATTCCGGAGCCTGAGATCATGGTGATGGGAGGAATTCGGCCGCTGGAGTATATCTGGGAGGAAGAAGAGCCGGAGCCAGAACCAGTCAGGGAAACGGAGGTTGTCAATATACATGAAATGATGCTGGGGGATATAGCGCTGCCTTCCGACTACCACGAAGTTGTTCCAACGCCAGTCGAAGCTGATGAAAATGGTGTGCCGATTCCGGAGTATTATACGGTTCGGGCCTATCCGAATCCGACAGCAGGCGAATTCACGGTATTGCTTGAGTTGCCCGAAAAAGGGAAATACACGATTACTTTGATCAATGAGGCCGGAGAGTTTATCGGGGAAGTGTATTCCGGAAAGCTGAATGCCGGTACGCGTAGGGTAGGCTATTCAATTGCAGATCAGGCGCCGGGAATTTACTTTTTGCGTGTAGAATCACGAAAGTTCAAAAACACAATCCGTCTGAGTAAGATCTGATCAGTAATTCAGTGTCATCGACACGGTATCGAATGCCACAGAGGTGGTTGATTTGAATCCGGAGTCCGGAGTTCCGTCCACTTCATAATAGTAGGTAAAGGCACTGTTACCGTCGGTAACGCAATAGAACACTGTATCAACAATTCCATAGAGTGTATATGTTCCGGAGCCAAGACATTCGTCGCACCCGGTCTTGCCTTCCTGCAGGCTGTAACGAAGAACATCCCAGGTATTGGCTGGGGCCTGGTTGGTGAAACGAAGCTTCATCCATGCCTTGGCAGTGGTGCTGAAGTTGCGGATGTTGTCGTTCTCAATGGTCAGATCCGAAAAATTGATGGTCTCATTGATCGGGAAGTAGTTGTTTTTTTCTGCTTTCAGGAGGTATGCTTCCGCCTGATTGCGAGGGAAGGTAAATGAATAACTGCCATCACTCCCAGTGGAAACTGTGCCAATTAGTGATTGTGTAGTTGTTCCCGCTTCTATTTCATACAGAGAAACACTGATTCCAGCCATAGACTGATTAAAGGTGGCGTCGGTAAGAACGCCTTTGATGGTGAAGTCGGCCTTGCCTTTTTTGCAGGCTGCAGCAACCAGAAAAATACTAATCAACAGATAGCCAATTGTTTTCATATTTCGCTTACTAAACGTTATACTAATTTACGGGAAATCAATGAAAGAAGGAAATTAAGAGCATGTTGTTAAAATGTTTTTAATTGAAATTTGAGTTTTTTTAATTCGCCACAGAATGATTTTTCTATATTAGCGCCATAACTTAAAACTATTATTATTATGTCAGAAGAAACAAACGTACAACCGCAAGGTAAAGGATTAGCAATCACTGGATTCGTGCTTTCTCTTGTTGGTCTGATTTTTACAAGCATTGTAATGGGAATCGTAATGGCGAGCATGATGACCGGTGGAGGAAAAGGCCTGGCTTATTTCTGGGTTGTTCTTTGCTTGGCTTCAGTAGCCCTTTCCGTTATGGGAATGATGAAGCTTGGAAAAACTGGTGGTAAGAAAGGTCTTGCTATTGCTGGTATGATCATCGGTATTGTTGCTTCAATTTGGTCTATTCTTGCTGTGATTGGACTGAGTGCAGTTGAAAACATGGCAGGAGACTCTTTTGAAGAACTCGGTGATGCACTGCAGGAATTGGAAGATCTGAGCAATCAGTAAATCGCCTTCAATTGAATATTTGAGACCCTCTTCGGAGGGTCTTTTTTTTGTCCCCATGCCCGGTCAACCAAATAGTTTGCTATCTTTCCCTTCGTGCACGACGAATTAGATATACTTGATAACGGTACGGAGGTAAAATATACCGGTAAGCGACCGGTTTTCCTGACTGTACTGTGTATTCTGACCTTTGTAGGAGCCGGGCTTTCCGCAATTTATTATCTCTTTGCCTGGGTGGGCCTCAGTGCTGCTGAACGTTTGGTCGAATCATTTGATCAGGGTATTGACAATGCCGGTGCTCAAGCGGTAAATGCATTCCACTGGCTGAAGCTCTTCATGATCAGCGGCCTTGTGGGAAGCGTGCTGTGTGTGGCCGGAGCCATTGCAATGATGTTCATGCGCAAATTCGGGTACTATATTTATATCGCCGGGCAGGTGATTCCGCTTGTGGTGATGTTCCTCGGGCTTGGAACAAGTATTCAGAATGAATTCAGCCTGATGTGGGTGGTCATGATGTCGATCTTCCCGGCAGGCTTTGTAGTAATGTATGGTTTAAACTTTAAATATCTAAGATAATGACGGATAGTCTCGACCAATTTGACGATGAAGTGAAACCGGCAAAATTGCCTGTGTTTCTGAAGGTTTTATGTATTCTGACCTTTGTTGGTTCTGGAATGGGGATTCTGGGGGCTTTGATGAATTTGCTTTTGAAGGGGTTCCTTGAGAAAACTGCGAATCAAACGCATGGACTCTACGATGCGATGGGGGTGAACGTGGAAGAGATGCTGCGTTGGCAGATGTATTCGAACATTGCGAATCTGTTAGGTTCGCTGCTTTGTTTGTTTGGAGCATTGATGATGTGGAGGTTGAAACGCGTTGGTTTCTATTTGTATGTTCCCGGGAACCTTATTCCGTTGATCGTAAGTTTCTTTGCAATTAACCATGTGATTGGAGGTCCTTTTGCAGGGTTCGGTATTGCAGGTGTGGCATTGGGTTCAATCTTCTATTTCGCTTTCATTGTGATGTACGGTGTTAACTATAAACATTTGCGCTGATGGATGAATTGGACCTGCTCGACCCGGGAGTAACAAAACAAAATGAAGGTGGAGGTGGAGGTGAGGCTTCCCTGCCGCATGCCAATGCTGTATTGACACTGGGGATACTGTCAATTGTAGGGTGTTTTCTTTACGGACTTCCCGGTTTGATCTGTGGGATCATAGCTCTGGCACTTTATCCGAAGGATAAGCGTCTGTATGAGTCTGATCCGAGACGTTATGGGAATTCCTATAAGAATTCGAAAGCTGGAATGATTTGCGCGGTGATCGGGACAAGTCTCTCGGCGATCTACTTCATTGTGGCGATCTTTATGTTTATCAGTCTCTTTTCGCGTTTCCCGTATTGATCGAATGCAGTTGGAAATCGACCTTTGGGGTTGAATGCCTGACCTGTGGTTTCCAGCGTTCATTTGCTTTATTGCTGGATGGTGATCTGGTCGGGAGTTTCAGCATGTTTCCGGCTACCATTCCAATCATTCTGACATTCGTTTTGCTATTGTTGCACCTGAAATTCCGTTTTCGTCACGGTGCGCGCTACATTCTCAGTAGTTTTTCAGTGGCGGCCGCACTGATCCTTGTGAACTTTTCCGTGAAAATTGCCGAAGGGCATTTCTTTCATTAAGATTCCTGGGAAATGCAGGACCCCTTCCGGGGGCTTTTGTTAACTTTGAACAAAGCATTTAAAGGGATATGTCAGACGATAAAAAGATAATTTTTTCCATGGTGGGTGTTTCCAAAACGACACCACAGGGAAAGCAGATCATTAAGGACATTTATCTGTCCTTTTTCTATGGAGCCAAGATCGGGATCATCGGTTTAAACGGTTCGGGAAAATCAACAGTTATGAAGATCATCGCCGGGTTGGATCAGTCTTACCAGGGAGATGTTGTTTTTGCTGAAGGGTATTCGGTAGGGTATCTTCCGCAGGAGCCGGAACTGGATGAGTCCAAAACGGTGAAGGAAGTGGTGATGGAAGGAGCGCAGGAAACGGTAGACATTCTCCGCGAGTTCGAAGAGATCAACAATTCCTTTATGGATGAAGAGATCATGAGTGATCCGGATAAAATGGAAAAACTGATTGCGCGTCAGGGAGAAGTGCAGGACAAGATCGATGCACTGGATGCCTGGGAGCTGGATACCAAATTGGAGCGTGCGATGGATGCTTTGCGTTGTCCGCCGGATGATCAGAAGATCGGAACACTTTCAGGAGGGGAGCGACGTCGTGTGGCACTTTGCCGATTGCTGTTGAAGAATCCTGACATTCTCCTGCTGGACGAACCTACCAACCACCTTGATGCGGAATCCATTGATTGGCTTGAGCAACATTTGCAGCAGTACAAAGGAACCGTGATCGCTGTAACGCACGACCGTTACTTCCTTGACAACGTGGCTGGTTGGATCCTCGAACTGGATCGTGGTGAAGGAATTCCATGGAAAGGAAATTACTCGTCCTGGCTGGAGCAGAAAGGCAAGCGCCTGAAAGAAGAAGAGAAAACAGAATCCAAGCGACAGAAGATGCTAGCGCGGGAGCTGGAGTGGGTGCGGATGAATCCGAAAGGACGTCATGCGAAAAACAAGGCGCGTTTGACGAACTATGATAAAATGTTGTCGGAAGATGTGAAAAGCAAGGAGGCGATCCTGGAAATTCCGATTCCGAACGGTCCACGCCTCGGGACAAATGTGATTGAGGCGGTGCATGTGTCAAAGGCATTTGGTGATAAACTGCTGTACGAAGATCTGAATTTCAACCTTCCGCCTGCTGGTATCGTAGGGATTATCGGTCCGAACGGCGCTGGTAAGACCACGATCTTCAAAATGATCATGGGTGAATTACAACCGGATAAAGGTGAGTTCCTTGTAGGGGATACCGTTCAGATTGGATACGTCGATCAGGCACACGAAGATATTCATCCGGACAAAA
>JBNKYR010000132.1:0-10723 GCA_050300995.1 Crocinitomicaceae bacterium
TCCGCCGG
This sequence comes from Crocinitomicaceae bacterium, assembly GCA_050300995.1. Lineage (GTDB taxonomy): Bacteria > Bacteroidota > Bacteroidia > Flavobacteriales_D > Crocinitomicaceae > UBA4466. Next base: position 9 of record JBNKYR010000132.1, read on the forward strand.
ATACATTCAGCGATTCGATTACACCGGTCCCTTCATAGTCCAGTGTACTGGCACCGGAAGCGGTAACATTCATTGTCCCGTTGACGGTCAGCGTTGCCGAACTTGCCCCGGAAAGATCAATTGTCAACTGATCGATCGTAAACGGATAACCGTGCAACTTGCTGGCCCCCGACGCTTTGATGTAAGCCTGTCCTACAGGTCCTGAGAAATTAACCAGTGAAGCCCCACTGATGTCCATTCCAAGCGTCGAATAATTCAATGATCCGCGCAACTGACTGGCTCCGGACACATTGACTAACAGATTGTTACCCGTTGCTTCGTTCATGATCTTGCATTCGGAAGCCCCGGAAACATCCAGTCCTTCGAGTAGCGATGCCGTCACATAAATACGAATCGTTGAACCTCCCTTGATGTGTACATTTTCCTTTCGGTGAATGTACAACGTGCCGTTGCTGACTTCTGTGATAATGTACTGATGCAGGTTTGAATTGGCCTCAACAATACACTGCTCTACACCCGGTGTATGCGTAATCTGCACCTCCAGTGCGTCACTGACATCTATGCGTGAGAACCCGCTGACCATTCGCAACTCTGAAGTAATATCACTCGATGGTTTTACAATTTCCTTATGACAACTCGCCAGCACAAATACCAGCCCGAGTAATCCGATCATTCCCTTTTTCATAATCATCATTTTAATCTTCTTTTACTCTTATGACAACAAACTTTCAGGGTACCCCTATCCGACCCTTGATTTTTTTTTTTAGAAAGTCAATCGGTAGCTGAGGATCGGAAGGATTCCCGGATTGTACCAGTACTTCACTTCTCCCGTTGCTTCATCAAAATACTGACCTCCAACATTCTTGCGATTCAGGACATTCTGAAGATCCAGACTCACCATACTCGTTACTTTTTTGAAATCACGTTTAAGGCTCAAACGAATATCAAGACGATAATACGCGGGCATACTTTTCGAAAAACTGCTGGTATAATCGCGGTCAGGATAGCTTCCTGTCATGTTCTCAAGATCGAACGGTGTATACCGCATTCCGCCAACCAGCACTGATTTTACGTTCGCGCCAAACGTTCTTCGCTTTTCAGTATTCTTGAAAGTCCAGTCCTTCCCACCGGTAATGCTAAAGGTGTAATTCGTGTTGTACCGGGAATCGTACCATTTTCCGTTCAGCGCCTGGTATTTTGATTCGTACAGTGAGGCCGTAATCAGGTAGTACAATCCATTATCCAGCGAACGATCAAAGGTCATTTCGATCCCGTAATTCTGTCCCTTTCCGGAGGATTCAAGCGCTGTGGTTACAAAACCCTCCTGAAGATTGAGCATACTGAATGTACTGTCTTCTGCGCTTCCAACCGCAATATCGTAGAGGTATTGGTAATAGATCTCCGTGCGCAAACGGTGTTTCTTTCCGAGTGTCAGTGTGTGTCCCAATACAAGGTGGTGTGCTTTGTTCATCCCCAGGTTTTTATTAGGCTGTGTGATCACGCCCGGTGCTGTTTCAACCTTTGCAAAATAGACACCCAAAGGCTGCACCTGACCGTGCATCCCATATCCGAGGCTCAATATCTGTCGTTCGGAAACCTTCAGTTGCATTGACAAACGAGGCTCCACGCTGTTCGTGTTATTCAAAAACAAATGCAGGTAATGCATTCCGGCATTGACTGTAAATCGTTCGCTGAACTTATGACTGAACTGGAAAAAGACCTGTCCCAATCCGGTATTCCCGGACTCGTTAAGCGCATCGATCATACTTCCGTTGTCTGAATAGCGTTGCGTAAAGCGATACCCGAGTTGATTGTAGCGTATTCCTGCCTTCAGGTTATCACGTGCAGAAAGTTTATGGGTATACGTCGAGGAAACCGTCAATCGCTTCTGGATGAAGGTGTTTTCCCAGTCACGATGCTTTACAAAGTTGAGATCGAGACTGTCATCAAATTCGCTGTTGTTCGTTGCGGAAAGTGCCACGTTCGTCTTCAGGAATGCATTCTCCCCGAAGCGCACCTTATGCCAGATTCCTGCCATTCCGGTATTGGCAGTAAAGGTGCCCTGGTACTGTCGCCATGGTTCATCGACCCATACAGTTGTGTCTTCCACTGCTTTCCACGTGTCATCGCTCAAACCACCAAATCCGAACACTCCGAAATTTCCGATTCGTTTGGTCGGCAGGAAGATGTTGAAGGAAAGATCCTGGAAATTGGTCACATTGTCTCCGATGGGAACAATATGGGCCAGCAAACTTAAGGTTGAATAGCGGTAGTTTACAAGATAGGAACCACCGTAACCCTTTTTGAACGGTCCTTCGATCGCGGCATCGATACCAAGAACTCCCGCCTGAAAAGTATATTCGCGTTTCTCATTGTTCCCCTTACGCAAGGTAAGATCAAAGATTCCGGACAGGGCGTTTCCGTACTCAGCAGCAAAGGCGCCTGTGGAAAAGTCAGAGGTACCCAACAACTGCGCACTGATGATGGAGATCCCTCCTCCTGATGTTCCCACACTGGAAAAGTGGTTCGGATTCGGGATGTCCACTCCTTCCATTCGCCACACCAGGCCCCTCGGCGCGTTTCCCCGAATTGAGATATCGTTATTCATTCCTTGTGTAGCAACCACGCCTGCAAAGGACGTTGCCATCCGTGCCGGGTCGTTCACAGCGGCAGCGTACTTACGTGTTTCTTCCACGGAGAACGTTCGCGTACTCACCACCGACATCTCATTGATCGGTCCGGTGCGCTCTCCCACCACTTTCACTTCGGCCTGCTCCTGGACCTCTTCTTCGATACGAATCGTCAGTACAGTTTCCTTTCCGGCATCCACCACCACTCCTTCCATCACTGCATCGCGATACCCCATATAGGTTGCTATAATCGTTTGGCGACCAATCGGCACTCCCTCCAGGCGAAAACGTCCGTCAACATCAGTCAGGGTCCGAATGGCAGGATCACTGTTAAAGATGATCACTTTTGCGCTGGGTATCGGGCTTTCGGAAATGTTATCAATGACTACTCCACGGACCACCTGTGTCACTTGCGCAAAGCTATTCATGGAGTAAAACAGGGTGATAAGGAAGAAAATAACTGCTTTTTTTGATTTCATCTCTTGTGTTTTATAGAAGGACAACTTTCATCGACCTTCCCCCTACGCGGGACAAGAAAAAAATCAAAAAAATATGTCAGAAGAAACGCAGAGCGACCTTGCCTCCTACCCACATCCGCACATTCGCATTTCCCGTGTTCTGATTGTAGAAATCGTACGGCGCAATGGAAACGATATGTTCGTCTGCGGAACCTGCATTGAGCTGACTCACCAACACGTTATACGAAGGCCCTGCAGCAATGGAAATCTTGTCTGTCAGCTGATAATTGTAAGTGATATCGAAGGTATTCAGCGAAGCATTGAACGGTTTCTTCCCTCCTTCCTGCAACAAACTCGATTGCAGATCAAAGTAGAGTCGGCTCTTTGGTGAGAGCCTTACAGACGAACCAACGCCATAACCATATCGCCACACGGGACGCGCACTGTTGCTGAAATGGCCGCCCGCCGCAAAGGTATTGTAGAACTGATTTGTTCCCGTTCTGAACGCCACGTTAGCCGGAAAAGTTTCTGTTCCGGAGATCTCCAGCTGATGCAAACCCTTCCGCGAGAAGCTTAAAAAGCCAATTGGCACGCCGTCAATACTGTCGCTGACGTTGATGAATCCGAGCTGCATGCCTTTGATGTTCTCCGCAATGTTGATCATCGACGAAAGCTGCATGCCTTCGAAACGCCCACCAGCCAGGTTTCCGAAGCCGGCAATCTGCAGGCCCTTATAATTCTGCAAGGCAACATTGAAAAAGCCGGAGATCTGCGCTCCGCTGTTGTTTCGATGCGCATAATTGGTAAAGCCCGAAAGCTGAACCGCTTCCGACGAATCACCGAGAGCATTGGCAAAGCCCGCCAACTGCATTCCGTCTGCTTTCATGGCCGCGTTGGCAAAGCCCCCGAGTTGCATGCCGTCAACCTTCATAGCAGCATTCGCGAAACCACCCAGTTGCATCCCTTTCACTTCCTTTCGTGCCACGTTTAACATTCCCGCAAGCTGCATTCCATCTACGGAACTGTTGTTCAGGTTTGTTATTCCGGCCAGTTGCATTCCGTTCACCGGACCTCCCACGGCATTAAAGATTCCCGCCATCTGGAAGTAACTCACCGAGTCCCATACAATATTGAAGAGTCCGCCGAATTCCACCTTGCGTACACCGCCGTTAAATCCTCCGAATAAATTGAAGGAATAATCCACGGTGGTTACCCCACTCAAACGTCCGTTTGTTCCGACTCCCGGAATAATCGAAAACTGCGCATTCCGGGTTAACTTTTCCTTGAAGTTGATTAGGTTAGCCTTCTGTTCGTCAGACATTTTTATGAACTTCTTGTTCTTTAGTCGCTGAAAGAAGCCGGTCACCGAATCCGCACTCAATGTATCTTCGGGAATTTCGGTGATTTCAGGATAGATACGAACGTTCATCACGTTCTGCATTTCACCAACCCACTTAAATGTGGTATCCCGGTACCCATCCTTGCGAACCCGCATCACGATGTTGTCCTTCGTGGAGAGCTTGACCTTGTAATGCCCGTATTCATCGGAAACGGCAGACCCGAAGCTCACCGTATCGTAAACCGAGGCATAAGGAATTTTTTCACCCGACAGAGCATCAAGCACATATCCTTCCAGTACAACTTCCTGTTCCGGTACCTTCGGCGCGGGACGTAAAATGACATACTCTCCTTTTTCCCGATAAGTCAGTGCCCCCTGAAAAAGATCGTTCAGGACCTCGCGAACCGATTGATCCGCGTAGGTTCGATGCATCGAATTGGAACCATCGACGATATCCGTTTTGTACGCAAAGGTTAAATCCCCCTGCTCTTCAATGAGTTTAAGCGCGTCTCTTGACGATTGACCTGTGAGCTCAACTGTTACAACACGCTCCAGCGGCGGAACTACCTGAGCGTTCACCATTCCGGAGAACAACAGGAAAAGAACGCCGGCAGTTTTCACGACCTTAGTTACAACCTTTTCCATAAATCCCAATAATTCCTTCGTTTCGTACAATTTTCACGTCCAGCAGTTCCCGGATAATATCCAGGATCGTCGCGAGTTCCTCATTCTTAAATGTGACGCTTAGCGGACACTCTCTGATAGCCTCGTCCATCACCACAATCTTGCGGTTAAAGAATTTACTGAGGATTGACGCGACTTCCTTCAGGCTTGTGCCGTCAAAAACAAACACATGATCCTGTCGTGCCTCCGGCGTATGATAGCGGTCGATAACCTGCGAACTGATCACGTAGAACGCACTGTCACCAGCCGCTACATCCAGCAATTTACCGTTCAGTCGCAATTCAACTGCTCCTTCGCTGACCACCACTTTTACCGTATCTCCTTTGTGATCGATGGAGAACACGGTTCCCACATCCACCACTTCCAATCCTTCCACGGAGATCACAAAGACATTGGATTCGTCGTGTACCACTTCAAATGTTCCGCTTCCATGCAATGTTGCATGTCGTCCATTCTTATTAAAATCAGCCGCCAACACTAGCTTGCTGCCTTTTTCCAGTTGTACCTTCGAATCATCCTGCAACGTATATCCGGTCTTTTCCTCCAATGCCATGAACACCACTTCTTCGTCCACCGGTACGTTCGGTCGCTGATCTTCAGCCATCGGATTCGAGCCAGGAGACTGGTTCCAAAGCACACCGAGCAAAAAGGCAATGATTGCCACAGCTGCGGCACCAGCCCATACACGCGGGTCCGTCCATAACGAACGGATCTTCGCTTCTTTCTTTTTCCGAGGTCTCACCCGCTCCCAGGCCTTTGCCATATCAGGTTCCGCAAAAGGCTTCACCTGATGGGTCGCGTTGTACACTTTCTCCAACGAGGCAAATACTTCCAAATTCTTCGGGCTTTCCGACTTCCAGTCTTCCAGCTCCATTGCCTGCTCCGGTGTTGCTTCCCCATTCAGATACAGCGCGATAAGCTCCTCCATTTGCTGTCTCGTTCTTACCATCCTTTCATGAGTAAAATTGTTATTACTACGAGCGGCAGGTATTCTTTCAGTTCTTCACGCATGATTCGCAGGGCTTTGCCCATGTGATTCTCTACAGTTTTCACCGAAACATTTAGTTCTGCCGCGATTTCCTTGTATGAAAGTTCTTCGAAGCGACTGAGACGAAAGACCTCCTGACATTTGTCGGGGAGTTGCTGAACGGCAAATTCAATTTGTGCTTCCAGCTCACTACTCATGATGCGTTCACCGGCAGATCCATCCGATTGCAGGTTGTACATCGCTCCGACATCGGCGTATTCACCTCTGCGCTTGCTTCGCTTTACTTCATTGAGACAGCGGTTGTAGACGGACCGGTAGAGATAGGCGCGTGGATTTTCGAGTACATCGAGTTCTCCGCGTTTTTCCCAAATGACAATAAATAGTTGCTGGACAATATCCTCTGCGAGATCCTGATCCTTCAGTATCGAATGCGCATAACGGCAAAGTGCAGGATAATGCTCGTGAAACAAGCTATCAATGGCTTTTGCGTCCAGTTCTGTGATCACTGTCATGTAGGTCTTGTACTACTTTTTTTTGCTGTCTTCAAAGATAAGACAACCAACAGCGACCCTACCCCTAATTGATAGGAAGATTTTTTTTCGCTCCTTAACCTGAGGCTATTCTGAAACGGTAATTCCCTCCTCAATCGCAGAGCTCGAAGACGGTTCTTTGCTTTTTACCATATAGATCTTCATCATCTGCTGGTAAAGCGTACCCAGGGAAAGACTTTCGATCGCTGATTCAATCGTTCCTCCTCCATTGAAATAATCGGAAAAGCGATAGCTGTCATTTCCCCAGGTCATTGTTGATGAAAAACTGCTCAGGTCCAGGTAATGTGTGGTAAAGTCGGTCGGCACAAAGGAATCGTTGTACACCACCGTTTTGAAACCCGGATTGTTGTCGAAGATCGGACTGATTCCCGGACAGCTAAAGGCGACTTCCGAAAAGGCAGAACTATTTCCCGGAACAGTCAGTCGGCGAATCTCATCCATGTGGGTATGCCCAAAGAAAACTCCGGAGATCGTGGAAGAATACGAATTGGCAATTGCCAGGATTGAATCAACCCACTGCTGTTCCTGCCACATGTCGCCTCCTTTAAACGCATCGGTTCCCGGTGGTACATGCATGATCAGGTAGGCCTGTTCCTGTTTATTTTTCGCATCGTTGAGTTGCCCTCTCAACCACTTCATCTGATCCCCCCTCGCTTCCGGGAGTGTATGGGTATCGCCCGCGCAATGATTCGGGTGGCCACTTCTTTTCTTCGTATACATCACGGTATTCAAGCCGAGAATCCGCAATCCTTTGAATGGCGTGGCAGCGTAGTACCCTCCAAGTTTATCTTCGGTAATGATGGTTGCATTCGGCGCAGGATACCCCGAACCGGCAGGTGCCAGTGAAAGCGGTGTTTCGCAGGACGCATTCGCATACGGATAATAATCACCACCACGCGGATCGTTGTTACCCGGTGCATAGAACAATGGAATCTTTCCTGCAATATCCAAAAGATCGGTAAGTACCGCACCGATATTGACCTGGTGCTGTGCTCCACCGCCCTGATTATGTCCCGGAAGATCTCCTGTGTAAACAATAAACCTGGGAGGATTTGTTCCCTGCGTGATCGACATGAGTTTGGCTTTCGCAGCTTTCCACAACTGCTTTCCCGTATCGTGCCCGTACTCCATGCAATTCGAATCCGTGTAAAGATGGATGTCGGAAATGAACAGAAAATAACCGGCAGAATCCGGGTTCACCACTGCGAGGGTGTCTTCTGACGAATCAGGATCCGGTCCAGGCTCCGCACTGCTGCCACAGCTCGAGGCTAACAAAGTAAAAGTGAAAGCCGGGATCAAAAACAGATAATGGAAAGCGCTTTTCATGAACAGTGGTTTTGTTTGGTCACTTCCAAAAGTAGTACTGTCGAATCGTTTTGTCAATACGTAATAATGCCTGATTTTAGGTAGGAAACTGCAGGAAATACCAACAAAGTCGGAATACACCGCTTCCTGTTCTTCCCCAGGATTAACTGCTTTCAGATGGTGGCACCTTTACCATTTGTATAAACGGTACCACACCAGTAGGCACCGTCTTTAAGAATATGCTGGTCGTATTTGTACTCATTGACAATGCCATTCGCAGGATCCATCACGTAAAGTGAGTTTTCTCCATAACCGACAATCACCACATAATGACCACCCACCATCGGTTCCTTACACAGGTAACCGTGTCTTTTGGGATTGATGCAGACGCACAGCATTCTTCCTTTGTCGATTTCGTCCACGATCTCACTGAACAGTGGAATGTATTCGGTATCGGCTGCATCTTTCATTTTCAACTCGTTCAGCACCTGGTCGATGTCCGTTTCCGCATTGGTTGGCAAGCCCATGGCCTGTGCCAGTTCTTCATCGGTCCAAAGGATTCTTCCCCGGGCGCCGCAATCTCCGACATAATAATTGTTCACGTAACGCGCACAGGCAGCCCAGCATGAATTCGGGTATTGCTGAACAATGCCTGCTCTACTAAGTATTTTCATGATCGTTGTTTTTTGATCGCATTTATTTGTTTAGTTCCCCATTCCAAAAATATCCGATACCGGATAGATAAGAACCGCCAGCAACAGCGGAGACGAAAAGGTATTGCTCGTCTGAAATCTCGAATGTTGATTACTCGCTTCCACCGACATGCTTCCGCTTTCAGCGACAATGAGCGCGACGCATAGATTCCGCATGCTACCCGATTCGCCAAAAAAACTATCCCAATCCCTTTCGGTCAGAAAATCCTGCGATGGATTGGTATAGGCACAAGTGAAGGTCATTGTCGAAAACCACGGCGTGTATTCGTCAGGAATGCCAGAACTTTTTACCGAATACGGAGAGGCCTGAAACACCGTAATATGCTCATAATTCGCAGATAGCTTAATGGTGGTTTTCAGTGTGTCGCCGTTAACCGTACTGACATAATTGAAGCTCGTATCCATTGAGAAGCCAATGGAGACACCGGCTTTCATCGCCTTGTTCAGCATGTCGATGGTTTTGTCCCACGCATGTACCTCGCTCTTACTGTATTTCTGAATGGCCTGATTCAACTGGCATGTCTTTGCGGTATCTCCGTGAGCTTTCATTTCGTACAAAACACTTCCGTAGTTGTGAGAGAAATTGTTGTATTGCGCGGGATCATAGAAGATACCGTCGGAGCCGGATACGGCATTGAAAATGTTCCACATCCACATGGAGGTACTGCCCACCGATGCGTTTCCAGGATACAATTTAAACAGATCGGATTCAACGCCCAGTGCTGTGGCAAAAAGATCGTGATAGAAAGTCATGCTCAGGTACTGAATATCTTCCCCCTGCGCTGTTGCCCTGATGCTGAAGAGTGTCAGCAACACCCCCAAACAGCTGTATCGAATTATTCGCATACTAAAGAATTTAAAAAGGGGCTGCCTTGTTTCGGCAGCCCCGTGAGATTTATCCGAAGATGTTCTCCATAGATGACTGGAGCACACCGATCACCTGTGGATTTCCTGCCGGAATCTTCGTGGTAATCGTGAACTGACCTGCATCATTGAAGGTTACTTCGTTCGTGGTACCGCCATCTCCGCTTGCAGTGAAGAAAGGCCATACTCCTACTTTAGCCGCAGCCTTGATCTCCTCACGCTCAGAGCTGTCGTACTTGGCATTGGAAGTCATGGTGATCTCAACACCATCTGCTACTACCAGTGCCGAACACATACGCTGCATGAAACCGTTGTCTCCGAATGCTGTTTCCCAGGTAGTCGGAGCCTGGTTGTTCCATACCGTATTGTCTTTGGTGGTATACGCTTTAGCAAGTGCAACACTGTAGTACCAAGGTTCGTATTGGCTCAGGATCGGATCGTTATTGTTCTTTTGTGCATACGGTCCCGCAGCAAATGTCGTCACCTTGTTGAACGAAGCGGAGATCGAAAGCCCCTCTGCAGTGGCCTCAGATGTCAGTTTATCATAACTTCCGCCTCCACCAAAAGAGAAGATATCGAAAAACACCGAAGTGCTTCCCCCAGCCCATGTGTGCTTCACATTGGAACTTTCAGTGCTGCTGTCCATGGAGAAAGACTTGCTGGCACCTCCGGCAAGCTTTGCCTGAAGATCTTCGATCGTCCGGTTCCATGCAAACTGTCCTTTGGCCGCTGCAAACATTGCAATTGCCGTGTTTACAGGGTTGATATAGATGTCCGTAAGTTTGGTCACACAACCTGCTTTGCCCGGAGCCTTCTTGATCGCCCATTTGTTGAACAGCGCTGTAATTCCGTCAGCATCCCAGGTTTCAGGATCATTTGCATCGAAATAGTCCTGCCAGCTGCTGTAATAGTCTCCCATACAGCTTTTGAACGCGCTGTCCGAATTAGGGATCAGGGAAACAAGGATCTCGTTGAAATCCGGCGCAAAATTGTTCGCCTGTGCTGGATCCAGGTAGTTGGCGTTGATCGCATTCGGTGGAATTGCATTGAATACGTTCCACATGGACTGTGAATCAGTCATCAGGGAATTAGGCCCCTGGTACAACTGAAATTGCTGATCGCTCAGGCCCAAACCTGTAACTACAGCGTTATACCATTGCTCCGTGAGTGCTTGCATTGCTTT
>JBNKYR010000133.1:0-10704 GCA_050300995.1 Crocinitomicaceae bacterium
CGGAGTCTCCAGCATTCTGCGGGACATCAGTACACAAAAAGAGGCCGAAGAAATCAAGGAAGAATTCACCAGAAGCCTTAAACAGAAAGTCAAGGAACGTACTTCAGAGCTCGAAAACGCACGTAAAAAGCTCGCCAAAAGTCTTTCCAAAGAAAAGGAACTGGGGAAATTAAAATCGCGTTTCGTTTCTACGGCATCTCATCAATTCAGAACACCTCTTTCTGTGATACAAGCCAGTATGGGGCTTCTTGAAATGCAAAAGGGTTCGCTGGACAAGAACTTCACCCCGAAATTTGATCGCATCTATTTGCGGATAAAGGAACAGATCAGTAATATGACGGAAATCATGGATAAGGTACTGGTCCTGGGCAAGATCAACGCGGGAAACGTCACAGTAGCCTTTAAGCCTACTGAAATTTTACCCCTTTGCAGAAAGATCATTGATGATGTTGATCAAATTCAGGAAGATGGAAGAAAAACAGAGTTCATCGTTGAAGGAAAGGATTTTGTTGCTTTCGTAGATCCCAACATGTTCGAACAGGCCATTTCCAACCTGCTCTCCAATGCTTTCAAGTATTCCCCGGGACGCCCGAACCCATCCATGACGGTCAGGTTCTCCCGTAATGGAATGAAGATTATCGTTAAAGATCATGGAGTGGGAATTCCAAAAAGTGAGATTTCCAGTCTGTTCGAACCCTTTTTCAGGGCTTCCAACGTGTCCGACATTTCCGGAACCGGTCTGGGAACTGCAATCGTAAAGGAATACGTGGACCTGCTTGGCGGGAATATCAGCGTTAAAAGCCGAAAAAATCACGGTTCAGAATTCACGGTGACGCTTCCCAATGTCAGATTCACCCCGACCAATTCATAAACACCGATCGATCCCGGGTTCGGTCATTTTATCCCTGGTTCAGCACCAATAGCACCGGGCAATGATCTGAACCGAAAATATCGTTCAGAATTAACGACTCCTCGATGCGATCAAGAAGGTCAGTCGATGCAAGAAAATAATCAATCCTCCAGCCCACATTTTTTCCACGGGCACCAGCACGGTAACTCCACCAGGAGTATTTCACTTCATCGCCATTCATCGCCCGGAAGGTATCGACAAGGCCATTGGATGTATAGGCATCCATTCCGTCAATTTCCTCCTGCATGAATCCTGCCGACTTGTTGTAATTCGCCTTGGGTCGGGCCAGGTCTATGTCACGATGCGCCACATTGAAATCACCACAAACGATTACCGATTTCTTCGCCTCCAATTGCTTCAGGTAGGACAGAAAATCTTTGTCCCATGACTGGCGATAATCCAATCGCTTCAGGTCGCTGCCGGAATTCGGCACATACACGGTCACCAGATAAAAATCATCGTATTCTGCGCAAATGACCCGACCTTCTTTATCGTGTTCATGCACCCCCATGTCATAGGTGATCGACAGTGGCTCCACCTTCGTCAGGATCGCAGTACCGGAATACCCTTTTTTGTCCGCCTCGTTCCCGTAAATGTGGTAACCCTCCAACGGTGCAAGCGTTTCCTTTAGCTGTTCAACTGTCGATTTTGTTTCCTGCAGACAGATGATGTCCGCATCCAGTTCTTTCATGTCAATAAAAAAATCCTTTTGCGCGATTGCACGGATTCCGTTGACATTGAAGGAGACAATTTTCATATCAATTTGTTTGGATTTCGGTTCCCGTAAACATACTGAATCCTGTGCGATCTGCAAAGCCGTTTTCCGAAGACAATCCATTCACAATTCACAAAAAATGCCTTGACAATCACGATGAATCTTCTTATATTTACCATGGTATTTATTTAACCGGATGTCACAAAAAAACAACCGCAGAGATTTTCTAAGCAAACTGGTACTGGGCGCCTCATCCGTTGCCGCAGCACCGTTCCTTGGAATGAGCAGCACAACAAAACATGATATGAACAGATCAACTGAATTGGAGCCAGTACTCCGTATTCGTCCTCTAGGTTTTCAATGGGAAACCGCAGACCCCTTTCTCTTTTGTGTGCACCACGAGGATGATTATCCGGAAGGGAACGAGGAATTGGGACCTACAGGCTCTCTTGCCGGGCGGCAGATCGGTTCGGATTTTCATTTGAAAGATGGTTGGCGCATGTATCACGGTAAAACAATTCCCGGCTTTCCCGGACATCCGCATCGGGGCTTCGAAACAATTACAGTAGTGCGCAAAGGACTTGTCGATCACGCGGATTCCATGGGAGCATCCGGGCGCTACGGAAACGGTGATGTACAATGGATGACGGCCGGAAAAGGTGTTCAGCATTCCGAAATGTTTCCCCTTCTCAAACAGGACAAACGAAATCCGCTGGAACTGTTCCAGATCTGGTTAAATCTTCCGCAGCGCAATAAAATGGTGGAGCCGCACTTCAAAATGTTGTGGAGCGAAAACATTCCGCATCTTGAGCACGAAGATTCCGAAGGAAGAAAAACTACAGTGGAAATCATTGCCGGATCCTTGTACGACAAAACCGCAGCAACACCCCCACCCGACTCATGGGCGGCTGACCCGAAACATTGCGTTGGCGTGTTCAACTGTCAGCTCGAACCACATGCCAAATTCATCCTTCCGGCTACGGAGCCAGGTATCAACCGCACGCTTTATTTTTACGAGGGAAGCGGACTCACCATCTCCGGTAAAACCATCTCCGATTACCATGCCGCTGACGTGCGGCCGGATATGGACCTCACGCTGGAAAACAACAGCAATGAGATGATCAAGATCCTGGTGCTTCAAGGACAGCCGATCAACGAGCCTGTGGTACAGCACGGTCCTTTCGTGATGAATTCACGCCAGGAAATCCAACAGGCATTCGAAGATTATCATACAACACAATTCGGCGGATGGCCATGGCCGCGTTACGACCAGGTTCACGATCGAAATAAAGGCCGGTTTGCGCGTCATGCGGACGGTCATGAAGAAGTACGCTCATGAAATTACTCCTGACCTTTGTACTGATTCTCGGCACGTTTTCAGGGCACGCCCAAAAGGATTCTCTTCGTATTGTTTCCTGGAATGTGTTTTTACGCCCGGGATTTCTTCGTGACGGACAAATGGAACGCGTGGCAGGCATCGGTCATTACCTGAACAACTCCAACGCAGATGTGCTGGTGTTGCAGGAAGTATTTCATCACAGAGCACGCAGACGTCTGATGCATCAGCTCGAGGAAGATTACCCCTACCACACCAGGATCGGAAAAACAAGTTTTTTCGGTGTATCAAGCGGAGTGATGATCTTCTCCAAAGTTCCCATTCAAAAGGAAAAACACGTCTATTTCAAGCGTGCAATCAAAGCAGATCGTCTGGCGACCAAAGGAGGCGTTCTGGCTGAGATCAATTTCGGAGGAAAGAACATTGATATCGTAGGCACACACCTCCAGGCCGGCGGTGGCGAAGAAGGAATTGAAATCCGGAAGGAACAGATCCGTCGTTTGAAGTCGCTGTCGGAAACCAATGAAAAACCCGCTCTTTTTGTCGGTGATTTCAACATTCATAACACCACGGAAGCCTACACCGAACTTGTTGAAACACTTGATTGCGAAAACTTTGTACCGGAAGGCAAGATCAAACACACCGCCAATTTTACCGATCACGAACTCACGCATGCCAAAGGTCTTCCCAAGTGGATCGATTTCATTCTGGCCCGTCGTTCCGGAAACGTCCGCATCGTCTCTTCCCACATCGAACAGCCGATGTACAATACGGATGTCGGAGCAAAACGACTTTCAGATCACAACCCGATATTCAGTGTCATTTGCCCGCAATAGGTGCGCCATACAAGGCATTCCTTATCTTTGTGCGCGATGAATATTGACCAGCAGACGCTTCGCGACCTCGAATTCACAACCATTCGCGAATGGTTGCAGGATGCCGCTATGGGACCATCAGCAAGTGCACGACTGGGCGAATTGGCCCCTTCATCTGATCACCAACTCGTACACAGCAATCTCGGGAAAGTAGAGGAATTGCGGCAAATTCGCACGGAAGGTGAGACCTTTCCACAGATCTCTTTCGAGGAACTGACCGATGAAATTCGTCTGCTCCCGATCAAAAAGGCGTCCATCAGCCTGGAAGGATTTCTCCGGATCTACGATGCCTCAAAAACTGTCAATGCACTGCTCTACTTTTTTGACAAAAGGGAAAAAGAGTATCCTTTGCTGGCATCGGTATTGGAAAACACCTACTTCACGGATGAGATCATCAAAGCGATCGAGTCGGTGTTCGATAAGCATGGCAAAGTGCGGGATGACGCATCGGAAGCCCTTTACGAAATCCGGTCCAAGATCAAGGTGGTACGCACACAGATCAATCGCAATTTTGACCGGGAGATGCGCCGTTTGATGAAAGACAATGTCCTGGGCGATACGCACGAGACCTTCATCAACGATCGCCGGGTGCTTACAGTACTTTCCAACTACAAACGGAAAATCCCCGGAACCGTTCATGGTTCCAGTAAAACCGGTAACCTTACGTACATTGAGCCGCAGATCAACATTCCGCTGAACAATGAACTGGAGCTACTCCTCGACGATGAACGCAAAGAGATCTTCCGCATTCTCCAGTTGCTGAAGCAGGAATTGCTCGGCCACAAGGCACTGATTTCCGAATACCAGACAGCGCTTACGGAATTTGATTTCATCAACGCAAAATGCCGCCTTTGTCTGGAACTGGATTGTCGTTTGCCTTCGATCAATACAAACATGGAAACCGAGCTGATCGGAGCTTACCACCCAATCCTGTGGAAATCGAATAAGGCGCAAGGCAAGCAAACGTTTCCTCAGCATATCAAACTGGATAAATTTTCCAGGATGCTGGTCATTTCAGGGCCAAACGCCGGCGGAAAAAGTATCACACTCAAATCGGTGGGACTGTTACAGGTCATGTTGCAAGCCGGATTGCTGGTTCCTGTGCATTCGAACAGTAAAATGTGCCTGTTCGACACATTGATGAGCGACATCGGTGATAACCAATCCATTGCCAACGAACTGAGCACCTATTCCTATCGTCTGAAGCGGATGCACACCTTTCTGGAGATCGCGAACCGGAAAACACTCTTGCTACTCGATGAATTCGGAACGGGTTCCGACCCTGAACTGGGCGGAGCACTTGCTGAAGTTATTTTCGAAGCACTGTATAACAAAAAGAGTTTTGCGGTCATCACGACGCATTACACCAATATCAAACTCAAGGCTGATCAGTTGAAAAATGCGGTCAACGGTAGCATGCTCTTCAACACGGAAACCCTGGAACCGACTTACGTATTTTCCATCGGACAGCCGGGTAGCTCCTTTACTTTCGAAGTGGCTAAGATGAATGGAATCCCATCTGAGTTGATCGAAGCAGCCAAATCCCGCATTGATGAGCGAAAAGTCAACATGGACCGCTTGCTCAACGAGTTGCAAAAAGAAAAAAACTACCTTGCCCGGCTGAACAAGGAGCACATCAAAGCCCAGGAACTGGCAACCGAAGCACTGGAAGAATTCCGGGAAAAACGCGCCATTTACGAAGAAAAGCTAAAACACTACCGCGAAAATTCCGGTCAGCAGCAACTGCTCATCCAACGTGGTAAAAAGTTCAGTCAGTACATTGATCGTTACAACATTCATACACGCAAAAAGGCGCTGAACGATGCGCTTCTGGAAGAAATCCGCAAGTACCTCGCCGTGGAAAAATCAAAAACAGAAGCCGCCAAACAAGCTGAAAAGAAGGCCAAAAAGCCACCGGTGAAGAAAGTCGTCCGCAAAAAGAAAGCACCTGAAAAAGATGAGTTCATGCGCGAAAAGATCAAACCCGGATCACGTGTAAAATTGATTTCCACGCGACAAATCGGCACCGTGGAAGAAATCAATAATGGTTCTGTGACGGTCATGTTTGGCTTTGCCCGAATGAAAGTTGATCTGAATAAACTGATGTGGGTTCAGGACAACTGAGGCCGGTCAGCGTTTCGCATTCCTGTAGAGCAAATAGGCCACACCGGCAAAGAGAATGTTCGGCACCCAAACCGCAATAGAAGTTGGCACCCCCAGGTTCATCGCAGATACCGTCGTAACCTTCATCGCAAAAATATAGATGAAGATGATTCCCAGACCGAGCGCAATATTGATCCCGATCCCTCCCCGTTTCTTTCGGCTGGCCACGGCAATCCCGATGATGGTCAGCACATACGTAGCAAATGGATACGAAGTCCGCTGGTACAATTCGATCTCATACATCGGCACCATGGACGACCCTTTCTTCCGCTCCCGTTCGATAAACTCCTTTAACTCGAAATAGTTCATCGCCTCGGCCACGTTTTCCCGTGTGGCAATCTCATCAATGTTGAACTGGAAGACAGTATCCTTATGGGCACCAGTCAGGATTCTGTCATTGGTATCACCGACAATACGCTCGTAATAGTTGTCCAATGTCCAGTTATTGGTCCCACGCTCATTATGCGCAGTTGTTGCCTTGATAAAAGACTTCAGTTCGTTCTTATCATTCCACTGCTCCACGGTGATATCATAGATCAGATCGGTCTCAGCAGTGTATGTGGTAAAGTAGACAACCTGGTTCCCGGGAAATTCGGCGTGGTAATCCGACACGCTCATCGTCAGTCGGTAATAGCGCTCTTCAAAAGCAAGCCGTACCTTATTCGATCGGGGAATGATAAAATGATTAAATACCAGCGAGATCACCATCAGAATCGTCGCAGCGATCATGTACGGGCGTACGAAACGACCGAAAGGACGACCACTGTTCCATATCGGGATGATCTCCGTATCCTGGGCCATTTTCGCTGTGAACCAGATCACCGAGACGAAGATGATCATGGACGAGAACATGTTGCTGTAAAACAGAATGAAGTTGACGTAGTACTCAAAGATCACTTCGGAAGCCGATGCATCGTTTTCCAGGAATTCCGTCAGTTTATCCGCAAGATCGAATACCGTAGCAAGGATCATGATGACCCCCAGCATGAAAAAGAAAGTTGTGAGAAACTTCCGGATGATATAGCGATCGAGAATTTTCAGCATTTACAGGCGGTTGCTCAACTTTGGTACCATTTCATTTTTCCAGTTGGTAAAGGTTCCGTCTATGATGTGTTTGCGGGCCTCACCTACTAACCACAAATAGAACGATAAATTGTGCAGCGTGGCAATTTGAATTCCGAGATACTCCCTGGTCCGCACCAAATGACGCAAGTACGCCTTGCTATACGTTGAATCAACGAAAGAAGTTCCGTTCGGGTCAAGCGGCGAGAAGTCTTTCTCCCACTTCTGGTTCTTGATATTGATGATTCCTTCGGAAGTGAACAACATGCCATGTCGTGCGTTACGAGACGGCATCACACAATCGAACATATCAATTCCAAGTGCAATACTTTCCAGAATATTGACAGGCGTTCCAACTCCCATCAGATAACGCGGCTTCTCCTTTGGTAAGATTGATGTAACAAGGTCGGTCATGGCGTACAATTCCTCATCCGGCTCTCCTACCGAAAGTCCGCCAATGGCATTCCCTACAGCGTCAAAGGAAGCTATAGTTTCCGCTGATTCCTTTCGCAGATCGGTATACGTACTCCCCTGCACAATTGGAAAAAGCGCCTGTTCATAGCCGTACTTCGGCTCGGTACGCTCCATATGATTGAAACAACGCTTCAACCAACGATGCGTCAGATGCATGGAACTTTTGGCATAATCGTACTCACAGGGAAACGGTGTACACTCGTCAAAGGCCATGATGATATCGCCACCGATGCTTCGTTGAATTTCAATGGCACGCTCCGGCGTGAACATGTGATAACTTCCGTCTACATGCGACTGAAAAGTCACTCCTTCTTCATCCAGCGAACGCGAACCCGAAAGCGAATACACCTGATAACCTCCGCTATCCGTCAGGATCGGTCGGTTCCAATTGATGAAGCGATGCAATCCTCCGGCTTCCTCCAATACGTCCAGGCCTGGTCGCAGGTACAAATGGTAGGTGTTTCCCAAAATGATCTGCGCGTGAACATCGTTTTCGAGTTCCGTCTGATGCACACCTTTCACACTTCCAACGGTCCCCACCGGCATAAAGATCGGGGTTTCAATGATCCCATGATCAGTGTACAGCTTTCCCGCACGTGCCCTGGATTTTTCGTCGGTTTTTTCGAGTTCGAAGTGCATAAATTTGTTGATAATTAAAGTCCACAAAGATACACCTATTTAGCAAAGCACCCCATCTTTGTAGCAAAGCAAACAGATGCTCGAGTATCTTCCCCGGCTGGATTACAACCTTCCGACATTCATCTTTTTGGTGTTTTGTCTCGCAGCTTTCGTACAGTTACTTTTCGTGACATTCATCTACGGACGGCTTGCCTTCCACAAAGAGCAGAAAAGATTCGAAGAAACCCCGCCGGTTACCATCATCATCGCTGCCCGCAATGAATCAGAAAACCTCTTTAAACACCTTCCTTTCATTCTTGATCAGGACTACCCGGAATTCGAGGTCATTATCGTCAACCATCAATCACTGGATGACTCCCAGTACATTCTGGACGCTTACGCGCGTCAATATCCGAATCTGCGAACGATCAAGGTAGAGCGCAGCCAACACCTCAAATACGGAAAAAAGCTGCCACTCACTATCGGGATCAAAGGCGCACGTTATGAACATCTGTTGTTTACCGATGCGGACTGCAAGCCTAAAGGCAATCAATGGCTGAGAAGCATGGCTTCACGCTTTTCCGCCAGGCACGAAATTGTGTTGGGGTATGGTCCTTACAAAAAGCAAAAGGGATTCCTCAACAAGATCATTCGTTTCGATACAGCGTGGATCGCCATGAACTACCTCTCCATGGCCAAAGCCGGCATTCCTTATATGGGAATCGGGCGAAACCTGGCCTACACGAAAAACGTGTTCACCGAAGCCAACGGTTTTAAATCGCACTATGCGCTTTCTTCCGGTGATGACGATCTGTTTATTCAGGATGCCGCAAAAAAACGCAACTATACCATCAACATCGATCCGGATTCTTTTTGCTACTCAGGCGGTGCTAAAAGCTGGTCGCAGTGGATGAAACAGAAGTCCAGGCATTATACCACAACCCCGAAGTACAGGGTTTTCAAAAAGCTGATGTTAGGAATCTACCCGCTGAGTCTGTTAATCATGACTGTTTCCTTTGTTATTTTATTGTTTGATCCCGGATTTATCTGGCTCACCCTGGCGATCTATGTACTGATCATGGCGATCAAATGGATCATTCTGGGGCGTGCTTTCGGAAAACTCCGGGAGACAAAGTTTGTGGCATGGATGCCATTGCTTGACCTTGGATACGCGATCCTGGCACCGGCAATGTACTATGCTACCGACAAAACAGACAACACGAAATGGTAGACAACAGCCACTTATCGGACAAAGCACAACGGGACCTCACACTTGTGGATGCCGCGATCAAAGGAGATCAATCCGCTTATGCCGAACTTATGGATCGCTACCGGGAATCGATCTACTACATGATGCTTAAAATGGTCAACAACACGGATGATGCCGATGACCTGACAATTGAAGCATTCGGAAAGGCTTTCAATCGCCTCGACCAATATTCCCCGAGCTACGCTTTTTCCACCTGGCTGTTCAAAATTGCCTCCAATAACTGCATCGATTACATCCGAAAGAAGCGCATCAAGGTAACCTCTATGGACACTGGTGTTACCACGGATGATGGCGAAATTCTTTTCATTGACGCCCAAAGTGAAACGCGCGACCCGGAAGAAACGGTGATGCACAAACAGAAAGTATTGCTGATGCGTGAGTTGGTCAGTAAACTCAAGCCACGCTATCGTGTACTGGTCGAAAAGCGCTATTTCGAAGAATTGAGCTACGAAGAAATCTCAGAAGAACTCGACCTTCCACTGGGAACCGTAAAAGCTCAACTATTCCGGGCAAGAGACTTTCTAGCCAACATGATGGCCAAAACAAAGGATTCCATTTAACCCATGCAGGACGCGGACCTGATCGAACAATATTTTCCGGACCTGAACCCAATTCAGAAGGAGCAATTTGCACGTTTAAAGCCGTTGTACGAGCACTGGAACGCGCAGATCAATGTCATCTCCAGAAAAGATACCGACAATTTCTACGAACGCCATGTATTGCACTCACTCGGCATCGCAAAGGTCATTCGGTTTACACCCGGCACCAAAATCCTCGACATCGGTACAGGTGGTGGATTTCCCGGTATTCCACTGGCTATACTTTTTCCCGAATGTGAATTTCTGCTCGTCGACTCCATTGGTAAGAAGATCAAAGTGGTCGAAGCCGTTGCAAAGGAATTGGGCCTGACCAATGTTCGCGCAGAACATGCAAGAGCAGAAAAGATCAAGGGGCAATTCGACTTTATCGTGAGTCGTGCCGTAACAGCCATGCCATCTTTCCTGAACTGGACCAAAGGCAAATTCCTTAAAGCCAACAACAATCCCCTGAAAAACGGCATCCTGTATCTTAAAGGCGGAGACCTGACAGAAGAAATGGCTTCCGTTAAGAAAGCCATTCAGTACTTTGCACTTGCTGATTATTTTGGAGAGGAATTCTTCGAAACGAAGAAAGTCGTTTATGTTCGAAATTAATTGAAGCCGGGAGAATTAATCCAACTTGAACTTTCTAAAGAAAGCATCCCAATCCCACACGAAATTCTCAATCACTTCATCCATACGC
>JBNKYR010000134.1:0-10700 GCA_050300995.1 Crocinitomicaceae bacterium
AAGCTTTATAAAGGCATTCTGCACATTGACGTTTAATATCAACCTGATGTATTTGCCCGGCAATTTTGAAGCCTTCACCGCAATCACTGATTGCCTGGCTCCAATCACTTGAGGCCAGTGCCAGCAAACCAGTATTTTTTCTGTACCGTGCACGTGTTTCACCGCTGAATTTTTCGATAATTTCTCCAAAGTTTTTTACCTGTGTCCGGGCTTCCTCAGTAAATCCGGCTGTGACCAGAAATGTTAGGTATGCGTTGGTAATCTGCGCGAAATTCTGGTTGTCCTGATTGTTTTTGAACACGGCCAGTGCAAGCAGGTAGTTATGCCGGGCTTCTTCCAGGTCTCCCATTTTTTGATAAACATCGGCGATATTTGTATAGGTGTTGGCCTGGTCCACAATAAACTCCGATTTTCCACGGTAGAATCTGCTGGCCCGATCATAATGCTCGAGAGCTGATGAATATGCACCCTGAAGGGAAAAGAGGTAAGCAATATTGCTTTCACAATTGGCAACATGGGATCCAAGTTTTTCTTTCTCGTAAAGCTTTTGGGCTTCCTGAACATACTTGATCGCATTTTCCAGGCGTCCTTCATTTCTGAGGAGCACAGATTTTCCCAACAGGAACGTTGCAAGAATGTCGTCAAACCCTTCATGGGATTTTGCAAGGGCAATACCTTTTTCAATAATGGCCAGTTGTTTTTCCGGCCGGTTCATTTGTTCGTAAACTTGAGAGAGGTTGTTGTACGTGATGAGTTCCCCCCGTACGTTTTTTAATTCTTTCGCGAGTTCAATATTTTCGCGGAATACCCGTAGGGCATCTTTATGACGGCCGGTATTCAGGTAACACGTAGCAATAATGTTGTTACCGGCACCAATCAGATCTTCCCAGCCTTTGCGTTTTGCGATCTGTTTCATGTCCTTTGTTACATGAATTGCACTGTCAGGGTCAATTTGGCTGAGCGCCCAGGCCAGTTGCATCATGCTTGTAGCACGAATGGTATCGGGATTTTCTGAATGGTAAGCGATGATATAAAGAGAGTCCGTATAGCTTTGGGCCCGAAGTACGGAAAAGCAGGAAAAAAGGAGAAATGCGGAAACAATCGGAAACTTCATAAAAAGGGCGGAAGCAATTGCCGTTTCCCACAAAGATAGATAGAAAATCTCCTGGTAGGAGAATCAATTCTGAGATTCACTCAGGTCAACTCATTCCCCTTTTTTTTCGGAAACCCAAATCCAGCAGCAATATCAGCGCAACAGCCGTTGTCGGGATCAGGATGTAATGCAGGAACCCTGAGCCTGCAAAAAAGGCATTAAAACTTTCGAGTACAGAATCATAGCGTTTATCTAGCGATGAATCCGAACCTGTCTGCCCGGAAAAAGAAAGAAACAAAGCTAACCCGGTAAATACTGCGGCAATACCTGCCCAAACCGCTTTCGGAATGACTGGGCGATAGGGGCGAGCCACGGATTTTCCTTCCAGTTGTTCCATAACACCGGCAAGGAAGGCGTCGGAAGTTTCCAGTTTTCCATGATTGGAAATCAGGGAAGACAATGCACGCTCTTCGGCTTCAATTTGTTGCATGAGTTGTGCGGTAAAGTCCTTTGAAGGGCTTTCCATGCCTGCTTTTTTATCCATGTTATCGCTCATAATATCGATTTCATTTCGTGCTTCAAAAGTCCTTCCAGTGTGACCTTAAGTTGTTTGCGGGCCCGATGCAGCCGGACCTTCACATTGGACTCGTTCAAACCGGTGATTTCCATGATCTCCTGTACGTTGCATTCGTCAAGGTAATATAAACTGATCAAAACACCATCAATTTCGGGAAGTGCTGCAATTGCTTCCCGCACATATACACGCTGCTCAGCAGATGTCAGTTCTTCGATCTGCGGAAATTCCTGTTGCGGCCCTTTTTCGGTATACAGTTCATCGGAGATCGTCTCTGGTTTTTTTACCTGTGATCCGGAAATAGCTGTCCGGTAAGCAATGGTATACAGCCAGGTGGAGAATTTGGATTTCCCCTCAAAGCTGTGCAGATTTTTGAAGGCTTTCAGAAAAACCTGCTGGGCGACGTCTTCCGCATCTTCGCGTTGACGAAGAATACGAAAGCAGACCGTAAAGACCATGTCTTTGTATTTCTCTACCAAATGAGTAAAGGACGAAGTATTTCCGTCCAGTACCCGTTGAATGTAGATCTGATCGTCGAGCGAAACCATGCTTACTTCGATCCGTTTCCTTTCTCTTTCCGGGCGAGAAAATGCTCAAGCACCAGGCCTCCGCCTCCGAACAGGAAGATCATCGAAAAAGTGGCCGGCTCAATTTCCATGGAGCTCAGATGAGCGATCAACTGCCCGGTCAGCACTCCCAATGCCACACCAATGGCGAGCAACCCCAGTTTAATAGAAAAGCGACTTCTGCGCTCGGCAAAGATCTCAGGGTCAACACCCTTTTCGATCATGGCCATTCGCTCCCGGTTTCGGGTGGTCACAAAAACGTACACAACACCAAACACACCAAGGAAAAAAGAGATTGGAACAAATACTTCCGCCATAACTTAAAAATTTATCATTATACTCCTTTGACCATGCAAGTGAATGGCCGGTTACACGTTTTTGCAAAAAAATTATTTCGGGAGAATCCCGAGTTCTCTTCCGATGGCCTCTGCCAGCTCCCGGGCTGCCGGGGAATTCTGTTGTTGAAGCTCTTCCATCATGCGTAGTTTATCTTCCCGGGAATGATCTTCCGGCGGCGCTGGCTGGAAACTTTCTTCCGGCGCCAGAGAAAAGAACAATTGATCGGTCCATTCGTTCCGCTGGCAGTCAATGACAAGATGAATCCGGTCTTCCTGCCCATGGTTGGCCACCGAATGTACATAGTTGACATTGGTATACCAGCATTCTCCGGGAAGCATGCGTAATTCCTCACCATCAAGAATGAAGGAGACCTGCGGATTTGTTCGAATGGGAATGTGAACCCTGAACGTACCGTCCTCATATCCCAGTTCGTAATCCCGGTGAGGTTTGATCTCCGCTCCGACATTCAGGTTCAGCAAGCGTGCGGAGGTCAGGGGACAATGGAAAGTGTCCAGGACTTCCTGAAAACAGGAACAGGCTTGCAAGACTGCTGTCGGTTGAAGGGTTGTTGGTTCCGGTGTCATCGCAAGGATATTTTCGGCGCTTCCATCGGAAGAAAGCAGGGCAATCGATTTCCATCCACCCGTATAACCATTTGTATTGAAATGGGGAGTCCATTCTGTTCCGAGCACTTTATCCAGATCGCGTTCAAGGGCGGCCTCGTCAAATTGAAAGGGTAGTTGAAGAGATTTCGTGATCATCGCAGCCATTTTTTCATTGTGGGGAATTCGGAAGCATCACACAGGCCGGCCCACTCCAACAGAGGAAGCCCGATGTAGTTTCCGGAAGACAGTTCGTTAATAATCCACTCCGATTCGCGTTTATACCCGTGAGGATGGAAAACGACATCCAGCGGTAATTCCAGGTGTTTTGCTGCAGCGTACGACCACAAAATGGCCGCAATCTCATCGCCGTCGGAGGGCCAGCTGTCATCCATTTCAGGCGTTCCGATCAGCGGGCGTAGATCCGGTTCAGTAATGGCAAGATGTCCGGCTTCGTGGAGCAGATCTCCGGGGTATAACATGCGCTCGGGGTCGTAAAGTATTTTGTCTTGTTCGATGGCCAGACCGGGCAGGACGCATTCCCCGGGCAGGTCGGCGGCTTCCAGGCGTATGCCGATAGTGTCCAGAAAGGAAGAAATAAGTTGAAACGAAGAGCTTTCGGGTTCGCGCATTTTTTCAATAACGGTATTTTCCAGAACCAGAACATCAAGAGCAGTTTGCTGAAAAAGCTGGAGGGCCTCTTCGGGTGTTTCCACAATAGGCTTTCCTTTTCTGTTCAGGCTGGTGTTTAGTAATACGCCGATGCCGCTTTCTTCTTCGAAAGCACTCAGCAAATTGGCAAAACGTGGGTTTTGATGACCGGATACGGTTTGGGTCCGGGCGGAGCCATCGGCGTGTGTAACGTTTTGTAATTGTTCTCTGAATTCCTCGCGGGTTCGGTCGACAAGGATCATGTAGGGACTTTTTCTCCCTGACTGAAAATACTTTTTTGCACTTTCTTCAAGAACTGCTGGTGCAAAGGGACGGAAATCTTCCCGGAATTTAATACGTGCATTGATGTGTTCCTTCATTCCCGGAATCCCCGGATGGGCGAGAATGCTTCGGTGTCCGAGTGCTCTGGGCCCGAATTCCGATCCGCCCTGCCACCAGGCGATCGTTTTGCCTGAGTTGAGCAGGGATGCACAATGACGCAAAAGTCCCTCTTCTTCACCAAACACGGTGGTTTGTGCATTTTCGGGTGACCGAATATTGCCAACAGGGTGGATTCTGCCGAAGCACGTCGACCCACTGTGTTTTTTTCGTGGCATGCCAAGATACTCCAACCAACCATAATAGGCGCAACCAAGCGCGAGGCCGTTATCTCCGGCTGCCGGCTCAATGTAAAGCTTGTCAACGACCCGATGGTCAAGTAACCGGGCATTGGCCACGGCATTGAGTGCTACACCACCGGAATAACAAAGGTTTTCATGTGGGAATTGCTGCAGGCGTTTCCGGAACAACATTTCCACGGCCCATTCCACCTGTTCCTGTGCCCATTTTGCGATATTGGCATAATGCTGCCAGTGTTTTTTTACTTCATTGTACCCGCTGGCCGGATGCGTTAATAATACATTCCATTCCGGGCTCAGAAAGAGTCGATCTTCCCGGAAGATGAATGCCTTGTTATCAAATAGCCCGGCTTCTCCAAACGGAGCAAGTCCCATGAGTTTTCCGGTATCGTCGAGTCCGCCAAATACGTACTGACTGATCGCAGCGTAAAATCCTCCGATGGAATGTTTGGTCGTGTCAATTCCGGAATTTTTGTCTTCCGGAGAGGCCATTACACTAAAATCCTTGAAGAGTGGTGTAAGGGTCTGCCCATCGAAATGATAAAAACTGTCTTTTTCGCATTGCATATCCGTGCAGCGAAGAATGTCATCGTGTAGAAGGGAATCTGTTTCCGGGCGCAATTGCCGAACTTGTTCCAGCGGACTTCCGCACCCATCGACCACCAGTACATTGCATTCATCAAAAGGCATGGTGCCTACAGCGCTGTATGCATGTGCAAGATGGTGAGGAATGTCGACGACCGGCGGCCCGTCAGGATCAGAAAATAAACGAGCTCCGCAATAAAATGCAGGATCCGGTAACTCGAAATTGGCGCATTGCACAACGAGCTGAACATCCTTCAACGTGATCCCTTCACTATCCAGGCAATATTGTACGGCAAGTGAATCATTGCCTCCATCGTGCTTTTTACGGGAGATTCGTTCTTTTTCAATGCCCACGCAGACCTCACCGTCTTTCAACAGTACAGCAGACCCGTTGTGAGACAGGCCCGTTCCAAGTACATAGACGGGTCGGGACATTTTCGTGGGGTTAAGTGTTCTGCTAAAGATAGAATTTAAGGAGAAACGCATCGCCGGATGAAGTAAAAAACGCCGGAAACCAAATGGTTCAGGGTTGAATTCGTGATGAAGAGTTATCGCAAAGGAATACTACAAATCCTGGTGCTATCAGGAACGTTGAACCGGAGATGGTTGTACAGAATTGGTCGGAAAAGAAGAAAAAAGGAAAGGGGCACGTTTTTGCATATCAGTTCTTGTGATCAGGGTGGTTTTGAAATAGTGAAGTCACTGATTTGACGTCGTTAGGAACAAAAACTGGCGTGCGGCCTCTGAAAAAGGGAAAATTTTCAGGATTCCGCAAAAAGAAAACCCCTGAAGACTCTTCAGGGGTTCTGACGTTATTCAGATGTCCAGTTGGTAGACATCTTCCTGGTGAGTGGAGTCCTTGATGGATACTCCCAGGTCTCTGATAATGCCATCGGCGATGTCGTACACCCAACCGTGGATGTGTACGCTCTGGCCTTGTTTCCATGCCGTTTGAACGATCGATGTTTTTGCCAGGTCGTTGACCTGTTCAACCACATTAAGTTCAACAAAGCGATCGAAGCGTTTTCGTTCGTCCTTAATGGCATTCAATTCCCCATGATGCAGGCGGTAGACGTCCTTGATGTGACGAATCCAGTTGTCAATCAATCCAAACGACTGATTGGTCATTGCTGCCTGAACTCCCCCGCAGCCGTAGTGCCCACATACGATCACATGCTTCACTTTCAACACATTTACGGCGTAGTCAAGCACACTCAACATATTCATATCGGAGTGAACGACCATATTGGCAATATTTCGGTGAACGAAGACTTCGCCTGGCTGAGCTCCAATGATTTCATTTGCCGGCACACGGCTGTCGGCACAACCAATCCAAAGTAACGGTGGTTGTTGACCATGTGCAAGATCATCAAAGAAGCGTGGGTTTTCTTCCAGCTTTGTGGCAACCCATTTTTTATTGTTCTCGAGTAGTTGTTTGTAAAACGTATCCATGTTCCAAATGTAGTTGTTAATTAAATTGGTTTTTATCAAAACCGATCAGCGTCACTTCTAATTCGCGCGCTTTTGCCGACGCGATAAAATCCCGGATGATCTCATGTACATCATGATGCAGAAATCGGGTCTTTCGACCATCCAGCGTCACGGCAGTGTGGTCTTTAATTTCGGACAGTAATTGTCGTATGGATGCCTTGTTCAGGAAAGTGATGTCGTGCGCCAGTTCAACGTACAGCACAGAATCATCGTTGGTATCTCTCAAGGTATAGGCTACCTTGAAATTGTTGCGCAGGATCACGAAGACGGAGAATGCCAGTCCGATAAGGATACCGAATAACAGGTCCGTAGCCAGAATTCCGATGATGGTAGCGACGAACGGGATAAACTGTTCCCAGCCCTGTCGGTACATTCGCTTGAACAACGCCGGCCGGGCGAGCTTATATCCGACGACCAACAGGATCGACGCCAGAACCCCAAGCGGAATCAAGTTCAGAAGGTTCGGCACCAGAACAATACTCACAAGAAGCAATACCCCATGTAAAATGGCCGAAAGTTTGGTTCGGGCACCGGATTGAGCATTGGCAGAACTTCGCACGATGACCTGCGTTACGGGTAAACCCCCGATCAGGCCAGCGAGGATATTTCCGATGCCCTGTGCTTTCAATTCCCGGTTGGTTGGTGTAATGCGCTTGTACGGGTCAAGTTTGTCGGCTGCCTCCACGCAGAGTAATGTTTCCAGGCTTCCAACCACAGCGATCAACAAGGCTGTGATGTAAACCTCTTTGTTAGCCAGCGCGTTGAAATCCGGAAAGGTGAAATTCGCTGCAAATTCATGGAAATTGCCTGCCAACGGAATGTTCACCATGTGCTCGGAGCTGATCGCCAACCATGTCGGTTGCAGAATCAGGCCCAGCACAACTCCGACTACTACGGCTACCAGTGGTCCCTGAATGATCTTCGAAAAGCGCATGGATTTGATGGCTTTCGTTTCCCACAGAATCAGCAGGACAAGTGCCGTGACGGAAATGATGATCACACCAGGTGAAATGTAATTCACCATGTGGAAGATCTCCGAGAACGTGTTTTCGCCATCAGGTTGAAAAAACTCCCAGTCTCCTTCCGGGTCTTTGTCGTAACCGAAGAAGTGTGGGATTTGCTTGATAAAGATGAGTAACCCGATCCCGGCAAGCATTCCGTGGATAACCGGAGAAGGAAAAAAGTCCGCAATGACGCCAGCTCGCAGAAAGCCCATCAGGAGCTGGATAGCTCCGGAAATGACTACTGCTAGCAAGAAGATCTCGAAGGATCCAAGGTCCTCAATTGCGGTGAGTACGATGAGCGCCAGACCGGCAGCGGGACCGCTTACCCCAAGAGGAGATCCGCTCAGGGCACCAACCACGAGACCACCAATAACTCCGCTGATCAACCCTGAATAGAGGGGCGCACCGGAAGCCATGGCAATCCCAAGACAAAGGGGCATGGCCACAAGAAATACGACGATACTTGCGGGAATATCATCACGTAGGTGCTGAAACAAATGAAACTGTTTTTTCATAATGAAAGATGTTGAATGCACGACAGGGGCCCCGGAGGAGGCCGCTATTATTCTGTGGGGACATTTTCAAAATATCCCTGCCCATCCGGGCGGCATTCAACAACGTGGTGGTGGAAGAAGGATTTCGGGATCGAAATCGCTCAAATGCTGCTGATCAGCAAAGCTTGTCGGGTTATCCGATTCATGAAGTAGCGTTTCATCAAGTACAAAATGCCAGTAGGATTCATGCTCGAATTCGTCGGCAAGTTCACGTTCCCCATCTTCCTCGTCCTGGATGTCTTCTGAAAGCTCAATGGCATCTTCCGACAATTCCAGCATCAGGTTGCTGACAGGTTTAAAAACAACAAAAAGCAACAGGATCAATGCCAATCCAAATTTATAGGACCGGAATCGTGTGGGCTTTATGTTGTGTGATGATCTCATGAAACGCAATTATTACAAATATACGAACGAATTGCGAAACGGGAGGAGAGAAGGGACCAGCGGTCAGGCCTGCTTTCTTGCGGGGTGTTTCACTGAGTAAAGCCATGCACCAATTGTAAGCAGACCGTATATACTGAGAATGTAGGCGAGTTGTTCTTTGTTTTCGCGGAATTCAAAGTAGAAGATCAACACCGCGGCGGTCAGTAATCCGCCCATAGCGAGAACTGCCATAATCACATGTGTTCCGGTTTTTCCGCGAACCTTAAAATTGGCAAAGGCCATGAGGAATGATACCACGATGAACGTGATGCTTCCGAATTCAAGGATTACTTGGAGTCCGCCGGTAAGAATGAGTACGAATGCCAAGAGCGCCATAGTTATGATGGCATAATTGGGAATGTGCACCTTGATCTTGTGCCCTAATTTTTTGGGCAGGAAACCATCGTTGGCAATTACAGCCATCAGCCTGGAAGCACCGAACAAGGTTCCGCTGATCGCACTGGATGTTGCAAGCAGCGCTCCGAAAATGACTGTAATGAGTCCCAGATAGCCCAGGTACTGCTGTGCACCGGCGGCCAGCGCATATTCTTTGTCCTGGATAATGTTTTCCTGGGGGATTGCTGCAAGTGCGGCAACAGCCAGTCCGACATACAGAAAAGTTGCGATGCCAATCGAGGTGTAGATAGCCCGAGGGATGTTTCGCTGCGGATTTTCCATTTCGTCATAGGCGTGGATTACCAGCTGAAACCCTTCATAGGCGACAAAAGTAAGGGCGGATACGATGAGAATGGAGGGGAGTGTTACGCCATGATCGATTACCGGAGAAAGGTGTTCAATATGTCCTTTTCCCGCCAGCAATCCGGAGATGAACAGCAGAATAACGACTTTGGTATACACGAGCCAGTCTTCCACTTTTCCCATACCCTTTACACTCACCAGATTGATCACGGCAAACAGCGCAATGATTCCTCCGGCCACCAATTTCTGGTAAACGGGGGTGTTTAATGCAGCAAACTGACTGCAGAAATAGGACGAAAAAGTAAAGGCATACAGGGCCAATGTGCTGATATAACCGAAAACGATCAACCAGCCGATGACGGAAGAGGCAAAAATGGATTTTGGAAAAGTACGTTTGAAAAAGGAATAAGTGGCCCCTTCATCCTGGTACAATTTGGCCAGTTTGACATAGGAAAAGGCAGCAAAGTAAGCCAGAATACCTCCGATAAGGATGGCAATGGGGGTGGCGTTACCTATTTGTTCGACGGAAATCCCTAGAATGGCGAAAATACCTCCACCTACCATTCCACCAAGGGCGATAGCTACCAGCTCGATTAAACCGAGGTCTTTACGTTTTTCAGGCGTTTGGGTGTTCATGCGAAACAGTTTGATTTTCAACCAATGAACTTTTTATAACACCTTGCAGGTTCTATAAATGTACGAAAATACCCACGGCGGCTGTGGTGAAGAAGGGATTTATGCTGCGTTTACTCCTTTAGAATTTGAATTACAGCACGTTGGTCTCCGGATACGATCAGCTCGACAAAATAGTAGCCCGGAGCTCCCTGAATTTCCAGGTTGAATCCGTTCGTGTTTTCGAAGCGTTGAACACTGATCTTCTGCCCAAGTACGTTGGTCACAGTTACCTGAACTTTGGCGTAATGCTCTCCCAGGTCGATCTTGACGCTGCCAAACGTTGGGTTCGGAGCATATCGAATAGATTGGCTGAGTGTTGTTTCGGTCAAACCAATTTCATTGATGGTATAACAGGCTGAGGTATCCGTACAACCATTCAAAGTCACCGCTACGGCGTAATTTCCATTGACAGTAGCTGTGAAAGTCTGACTGGTGGCTCCTGAAATGACTGCGTAATTGTTGTCACAATCCAACCATTGGTAAGTGGCCCCCGACTGGTTCGCGGTCAATGTAACGGCATCGGTTTGTGTTACGGAACTATTCACAGAATTCATGGTCAGGTTCAGCGTGATGACACTATCACACCCTGCCGCGTTGGTGAGTGTCCATGTGGCCGTGTTATTGCTCGACGTATATGTATTTCCATCGATCCATGTGTAGCTGTTACAAGCCGTTTGTACGTCGGTACCTGTCGTTGAACTGTTAATCGTGAGGTCCAGGGTAACGAGACTATCACAGCCCGCTGCATTGGTGAGTACCCACGTGGCAGTGTTGTTGGAACTTGTATAAGTGTTCCCATCGATCCA
>JBNKYR010000135.1:0-10687 GCA_050300995.1 Crocinitomicaceae bacterium
GTAGAATTTTCGGTAATTACCACTGGTGGCTACCGCCTTATCTGTCAGGTGCAGGATATTTTCCAGTTCTCGTGTTTTGGAGTTTTCCACCGGAGTATCCACGCCAATACGCCAATTTTCACCCTCGGCATTTTTCCCACGAACACGTACTTCGCCACCTACTTCGATGAAGTAATTTCCGTAACCTTTCTGATCGAGGTATTCACCGATCACATCCACCGAAAGTCCCTGTGCAATAGCATTGAAATCCATTTTAAATCCCGGATGACTCTTTTGATAGCGAATGCCTCCCTGATCGAAAGAAATGGCGTAATGCACCCCGGGCTCGAAGGAAACAAAATGAAGAATTGAATCAACTTCTGTTTCGCTCAACGGATGATCCATATCATTCATGAACCCCCACCCCTTCACCAAAGGATAAACTGACGGATCAAAGGAACCGTCCGATTTTTTGTAGACCTCAAGGCTGTGCTGATAACAACGCTCAAAAAGACCATTTACGTCGTCCAGAACGATCGGATCAACCGTACTGTTCATTCGACTCACGACGGACGTTTCCACGTATGTTGAGAGTGCCGAATCAAAGACCCTGAAAATCGAATCGATCTCCGCCTGGCTGACTTCCGCATCCGGATCGGTAATGATAATGGAATAGGTAGTTCCCTGTGCATTTCCCTGTATTTCCAACCGCGAACCTTCGACAGCCGTACAGGAAACAAGCAAATTAATAATGACGCTCCAGCTTAGGATCCTGAGTTTCTCTGCTCCAGACATGTTCTACGATAGGGACTCCGTTCTTTGTGTACGTAACACCGTTAAGGCTCTGCGTACGTGTGTATACATCTGCATGACCTTCTATCACGACTACCCGACGTGTAATTACTGCAGTCATCAATCCGTTCTGATCATTCTGCGTGAACGATTCCTGGCTCACGCCCTCAGGATATTCCTCTCCAAGCGAATTCGCCACTTTCGGTTTTTCCTCCGGTTTATTATCGATCTTCGAGATGGCTTCACGGTTTGCATAATGCTTTTCTGTCTGTCCCTGCTTGTTGGCAACCTCTTGTGACTGGATCGTTTTATTCACATCATCCAATGCAACACTATTCGCTTTGATCTTCTCCACCTCTTCTGTCGTCTGAGACGCCACACCGCTGTACACACGATCAATCTCCTTCTTCGCACGCTGACGCTCATCTTCATCTCCTTCCAAACCATCCTGCGTCTGAGTAAGAGCTTTTTTGTCCATTGCATTTACGTATGCCACTTTCTGGTCATGCGCTTCCTTTTCTGCCTTGGCGATTGCCCCATTTTCCTTCACCTGCTCACTGATCACCGCTTTGTTCTGTACGTACTTCTCCTTTTCACCACTGTACGCCTCACGTTGCGCATCATCGAGTTCAATCTTACTTTGCTTCAACACTTCGTTGCTCGCCAGGCGATTGTCGTCCAGATTCTGTTCATCACTTTGAACCCTGCGCTTCACATCTGTTATCTCCGCATCCGTGGCATACGCATGTTCCATCTCTGTTTTTCCCTGAATACGTTCACGGTCAACTACATCATTGCGGATACCAACCAATTCCTGATTATTATCCTTTGGAATAGTCGCATCGATTACATTTTTCTCTTGAACGGCGGCAAGCACATTATCCACTTCCACTTTGTTCCCCAATTGAACCGAATAGCGATCAGATGACATGGCTTTTTGCTCATCATCCGCATAAATGTGGGCTTTTTCCACTTCCTTACGCACTTCTGCACGTTCGTTGTAATCGTCAATGTTATCCTGTGTTACTTTGATGCGGATATCAGAAATTGTTCGATCGGAACGAAGGTTGGTCGAATAATCATCGTAGGCATCCTGACGCAATTCATTTTCAAGCGATGTATTGTACAGCTCCATCAGGTTCGCATTGTCCATGTGCACCTGATCACGATTACCGTAATCAATAGAAGCCTCCATCGTAATTTTTGAGAGCACGCCCTGATCTCTCACATTCGACGAATGCTCGAAACTTTCATCTTCTCTCTGTGCGTCTGAAAGTTCCTTTTCTGCTGCACGAAGAATTGCAATGTTTTCCTGATGGTCCAGACCTGCTTCGGTTGCATCCTGCGTGATCGTCTGATAATGCTGATAAATGCGTTCGGAATTATCGTAATGATCGCGTGTTTTTACCGAGGTCATATCCGACTCCTTGTCCCGAATATCATTCTGGGTTCCCACAATGCGGTTGGTCTTCTGTGCCTTGCGCTCCTCTTCTGCTTTTTGCAACAAATTCAGCGCTTCTTCCATCGAACCATCAAAACGAACTCCCGGATCATCCAGCTCACCCGAATTCACCATTACAGGATTCAGGATCGCCTCAATCTCCTCCAGACGCTTCTTCGGATAGGGATCATCGCGTTTGATGCCCAATGCACGATTGTAATAATCCTTTGCCTTTTCATAATCCTCCGAATCAAAATTCCGGTCTCCGGCAGTGATGATCTTCTGGTACTCCCGCTCTGCTTCAGCTTTGCCCTTGAGACGCTCAAGCCGCACACATTCGTCGATCTGCGTTTTCGCATACGAACTTGCAGGATCAACCTTTAACGCTTCTTCGTATTTGGTTTTCGCTTCGAGATACGATTCTGCACTAAACAATCCATCAGCCGCAGAGATCAGTGCATTGAACTTATTCTTACGCTCAAGATCTTTTGCATTGGCATTGGCAATATCATCCAGGATCTGCTGAACTTCCTTGATCTTATTTGTCGCAGGAATGTCTCCCGGCTTTACCGACAATGCATCCTGATAATGGCTGAGCGCCTGCTGATAATTCTTCGTGGACATGCTCACATTTCCCTTGTCCATGTATTCTTTGTAAAGAGCTTCCTTCTCTGCACCCGATGAAAGCTCAGCCAGCAAGCGGTCCATTTCAGCAATTTTCTGCGGAGGCTCCGTAGCTGTCGGCTTAAGATTCAAGGCCTGCTCATATTTCGTTTTTGCCCCACTGTAATCTTTGGAACTTGCCAATGCATCTCCCTGAGTCATGAGTGTCTTGTACTCTTCGCTCTTCTTTTTCAGGTCCTTTGCCGTTTCAAGCATTTGCTTCGGACGCTCATCGCGTTCCTTTAAGCTAATTGCCCGCTCGAGCAATTCAATTGCACGGTTGTAATCCTCCCCATCAATTTTTTCCTGTGCCACCGAAAGGATCTTTTCGTACTGCTTGTCGATGTCCGATTTGGCCTTTTCCAATCGTTCTGCCTCAGCAGCTTTATCCACGGGCTCCTGTTCTCCTGGTTTCAACGCGAGCGCATTATTGTACTCCTTGATAGCGTCGAGGTACTTCTCTTCCTTCATCAGCGCGTCGCCCTTATCCATCAAGGCACGATACTCCTGATCAATTTTTTCCTGTTCGGAAGCATTGGAAAGCAGAGTCTCCAACTCTTTGATCTTATCCTTTGGCAATTGTTCGTCAGGCTTCACTGCGGATGCCTCACGATACTTGTTGATTGCCGCTGTGAAATCCGAAGCAACTTCCTTTGCAGATGCTTCCGACATCAGTTTATTGTAGCGCTCTTCGATCTCCTTCTTCGCCGCATCGTCTTTCATCAACTGATCGATCTCAGCGAGTTTATCCGTTACTTCCTGATCCGACTTCAGGGTAAGTGCTTCCTGGAGTTTCTGCTTCGCTTTGTCGTATGATTTATTTGCTGCGAGATCAAATCCTTCCTGCTTGAGTTTATCAAAGAGTGCATCCTTCTCAGCCTCATTCTTCATTGCTGCCAATTCGGTGTTGATCTTCTGGATCATCGTTGAAGCCTCGGAATTAGCTGCATCCAGTGTTAAAACCTCCTGGAATTTACCTTTTGCATTCTCAAGTTCTTTCGATTGATAAAGCTGATTTCCCTGCGAGAGCAGATCGGCAATTTGTGCAGCTTTTGCATCCTGCTCTGCCTTTTTTGCAACGAGACCATCAATCTCTGTCAAACGATCCTTCGGATGTTTTTGCTCACTATCAAAAGAAAGTGCCTCGCGGTATTTCGCTGCAGCTTCTTCCCATTTTGCTTCGTTGAACAAATGATCCGCTTCTTTTACAGCAGCTTCATACGCAGCCTTTTTCTCCGCATCGGCCTGCTGATTAGCCATCAGTTTCTCGATTTCAGCAATCCGCTCGGAAGGATAGGTTTTCGTCGCATCGTAAGTCATCGCTTCCCGATACTTTTCTTTCGCTTCTTCCCACTTTGCCTGATTGAAGAGTGTATTTGCACTATTGATCGCTGCCTCATATTTGGCCTCACGTTCCTTATTCGCAGCCATATCCGCCAACTTCTTGTCGATTTCGGCAATGCGCTCTGCCGGGTAAGTTTTTTTGGCATCAAGTGCAGCAGCCTGCTCATACATCTTTCGCGCTTCTTCGTATTTCGCGCCATCAAACAAATCATCCGCCTGCTTGATCTTATCCTGGTATGCTTTGGCCGATTCCTGTGCTGCCAGCAATTTATCGATCTCAGCGATCTTGTCTTTCGGGAGCTGGCGATCCGGGAACAATGCCAGCGCTTTCTCGAATTCCGCTCTCGCCCCATCAATATCACCGATGATTCCCATCATCGACTCTCCTTCGGAAATGTGGTTGTTGTATTGCGCTTCCTTTTCTGCCAGGGCCTGCTGATCATTCAGCTTTTTCTGAATATCCGCTATTTTAGCCTCTACTTCCGGCGTGGATTTGATTGCTTTTGCTTCTTGATACTTTGCAAGTGCGTCTTCTAATTTTCCAGCCGTATTCGCATCGTCCCCTTCTTTTACCAATTGAGCAAATTTCTGCTCCTGAAGCGCCTCATCAGCGGCTTCCTTCATTTTTTGGTCGATCAGGGCCAGTTTTTCAGTTGCCTCCGGATGTCCTGCCTCAAGTGACAACACCTCAGTGAAGCTTGCTTTTGCAGGTTCCCATTCGGATTTAGCAATCTGTGCATTCCCTTGCTCCAGCAGTTTCGCAATTTTCTCCAGACGTTCCTTTTCGGCCTGCGCTGCTGCCAACTTCTCATTGCAAATATCAATGCGTCCTTTCACGTACGTGGAGGACGGTTCATAGGTCAATGCTTCCTCATACTTTGCTTTGGCGCCCTCATAATCCTCAGCGGTAAACAACTGATCGGCTGCTGCCACAGCGTCGTCGTATTTTTTCTTCAGTGCTTCTTTATCTTCCTGATCCTTCAGCTTCTTCTCAATTTCGGCCAGTTTATCTTTCGGATACTGCTCCGAAGGTTTCAATTTGGAAGCCTCTTCGTATTTATCGCGAGCAGCACGAAGGCTATTTTGTTTGAGGAAGCCATCTGCCATTTTGATCGCTTCGTCGTATTTTGCCTGATTTGCCGCTTCCTTGATCTTCTTCTCAATCGCATCAATCTGGTCCTTCGGATATTGCTCATCCTTTTTGGTCAGAGCCTCCTCGTACTTATCAATGGCATTTTCATATTTCCCCTGATCGCGCAAATTGTCGGCTGCGGTGATCAGATTGTTATATTCGGAATCCTCCTGCTGCTTGATCAATTCCTCTTTTTTCTGCGCCTGAATCAGGGCGTCCAGTTCGTTGATCTTATCGGCAGCATACTTGTCTGTGGGTTTATAACCGAGCGCTTCCTCGTATTTCCCGAGCGCATCTTCATATTTCTTCTCGTTGTAGAACTGATCCGCTGCCTTGATTGCTTCATTGTATTTCTGCTCTGCCAGTGCTTTGTCCTGCTCCGCTTTGTTCAGAAGTTCATCGATCTTCTTTCGCATGTTGGCACTTTCTACTGCATCCAGGCTAATGGCCATCTGGCGGGTATTCCAATCGAAAGAAGCTACCGGCTCCGTATTCAAAAATGAAAAGTCAATATTCTCACGTTCCTTGAACAGAGCAATATCCAGAGCATCTACAGGACGAATATCTCCGGGAGGTGCATCCTCCTCATTCATTTTCGAGAAATCAAAGTGCACCTTTTTGCTCACCAATCCTCCTTTCGAGAAAACGATATCAAACGGTTGTTTGTAATTGATTTCGCCACGGAGGCTGTATTTACCACTGGAAACAGTCGTGGTTGTAAGAACGGAGGATCCCCCCTGCACCACTGCAACGGTCACGCCCGATTCATTCTTCCCGAGGTCCTGGTTTTCCACGGTCCCTTTGAACACAAACGTCAATTGCTGCGACCAACCAATCATGCCCGCAAACAGCGCTATAACAACGACGATGTATTTCATACCTTAACCATTTAAACGACGGTCTGTACAACGAGTTACAGAATTGGTTTAAATTTGACTGAATTATTCTTACAAATATGGGCAAAATAGTTCAATCTGTGGCCCATAAAACCTATGCAGAACAGCCAAAAAATAAGTTATTGGGAGTTAAAAAGTTATTTCAAAAACATTGACTTCCTGATCATCGGGGCGGGAATTGTAGGATACAGTACCGCTCTTCAATTGCGCAAAAAGTTCCCTGAAGCAAAGATCCTCCTGATAGAACAAGGAATTTTACCAAGTGGAGCAAGTTCTAAAAATGCCGGTTTTGCGTGCTTCGGAAGTGCCACCGAACTATATTCGGATTTACAGCGCACGGACGAAAACACCGTATGGGAAACCGTGTCTTTGCGCTGGAAAGGATTGATCGCTTTACGCGAAACCATTGGAGATCGCGCCATGGATTTTCATTCGCATGGTTCCTGGGACCTCATCACAGAAAAAGAAACTCCCATTTTCGAAGCAACGGCCGAACACCTGAATGCTTTCAACCTTGAACTACAAGATATTACCGGTGAAAAAGAAGTGTACTCGATCGACGAAAAAGTTGCCGGGCGCTTCGGTTTCAACGGTGTAAAGACCAGTTTCTACAACCGTCTTGAAGGTCAAATCGACACAGC
The DNA here is from genome assembly GCA_050300995.1 of Crocinitomicaceae bacterium. GTDB lineage: Bacteria > Bacteroidota > Bacteroidia > Flavobacteriales_D > Crocinitomicaceae > UBA4466. The sequence continues at coordinate 6,889 of JBNKYR010000135.1, forward strand.
CGGATTGAACCTTGCCTTTTACCAACTGGCGGTAAAGGCTGACATTCGAATGCTCTTCGGTCTGGAAGTCCTTTCCCTGGAAGAAAGTGCCGATGGCATTACCGCTTTGACATCCCAGGGTGAAATTCACAGTCGTAAGGCGATCATTTGCACGAACGGTTTCGCTGCGCGCTTCATTGAAGACGAAACCATTCTTCCTGCACGCGCCCAGGTGCTCATTACCCAACCGATCCCGAATTTGCCCATCAAAGGAACATTTCATTATCAGGAAGGATTCTATTATTTTCGGAATATTGATGACCGAATCCTTTTCGGCGGGGGAAGAAACCTCGACATCGAGGGGGAAACAACCACGGAACTGAAAGTTACCGCACCGATCATGGATGAGCTTCAGCGTTTATTGAAAGAAGTCATCGCCCCGGACTATCGGGTGGAAATTGAACATACCTGGGCAGGAATCATGGGCGTCGGTCCTACCAAAAAACCGATCATTCGCCAACTCTCCGACCACCTTTATTGTGGTGTTCGACTGGGCGGAATGGGAGTCGCTATTGGTTCACTCGTCGGAAAGGAAATTGCCAGCATGATAAAATCTTAACCGAATGGTTCGAAATAGCACAATAGTGCTAATTTTGGAAACTCAAAAATAGCCCGGAAAACTTATGAAAAATACAGCACTTTCGCACAAGCACGAAGCTCTGGGAGCCAAAATGGTTCCTTTCGCAGGATTTAACATGCCCGTTCAATACGAAGGGGTGAATGCAGAACACCAAGCAGTTCGCGACGGTGTCGGTGTATTTGATGTATCTCACATGGGTGAATTCCTGATCAGCGGACCGGGAGCGATGGATCTGATCCAATATGTAACCACCAATGATATCTCCACCATGACCATCGGTCGTGCACAGTACAATTGCATGCCAAACGGTAACGGAGGAATTGTGGACGATCTGATCGTGTACAAGGTAAAAGAAGAAGAATACCTTCTTGTGGTGAATGCTTCCAATATTGAAAAGGACTGGAACTGGATTTCCAAACACAACACTTTCGGCGCAAACATGCGTAACCTTTCCGATGATTATTCACTGCTCGCAATCCAGGGACCGAAAGCAATTGAAGCGATGCAATCATTGACTTCTGTTGATCTCTCTGCGATCAAGTATTATCACTTTGAAGTGGCTGATTTCGCAGGAATCCCTCATGCAATTATCTCTGCAACCGGCTATACCGGAAGCGGCGGTTTTGAGATTTACTGCAAAAACGAAGAAGTAGAACAGGTATGGGACAAAGTGTTCGAAGCCGGTGCTTCCTACGGAATTAAACCGATCGGTCTTGCTGCGCGCGACACTCTTCGCCTGGAAATGGGATTCTGTCTTTACGGAAATGATATTGACGATACCACTTCACCGCTGGAAGCAGGTTTGGGATGGATCACCAAGCTTGACAAAGGGAATTTCATTGACCGCGACTTCCTTGCCAAACAAAAAGAAGAAGGGCTCACCCGTAAGCTTATTGCATTTGAAATGGTTGACCGTGGAATTCCACGCCATGACTACCCTATTCTTGACGCAGATGGTAACACCATCGGAAAAGTAACGTCGGGAACTATGTCTCCTTCCATGAAAATTGCGATCGGACTGGGCTATGTCGACATGGCACACAGCGCATTGGATTCGGAGATTTTTGTAGAGATCCGCGACAAAGGCGTAAAAGCAAAAGTCGTCAAGATGCCATTCTACAAGAAATAATCCTTTCATGGCTTTCTGGGAGCGATTGTTCGGCGAAGACTCTCCCCGCTATCCTGAATTTCCTTCAGAATGGCGCACTATCCTCGAAGCAAAGGTTGCCTTTTACCGGGCACTCGATGAAGCGGAAACGATTCGCTTTGAGTCTGCGATGCTTCGCTTTCTGAATACCACAAAAATTGTAGGCATTCAAACAGACGTAAGCGACATGGACCGCGTACTTATCAGTGCGAGCGCTGTCATCCCGATCTTTGCCTTTCCCAACTGGGAGTACCATAACCTGGATGAAGTCCTTTTGTATCCGGCCCACTTCAATGGTGAGTACGAGATCAATTCGAAGGATGCCACAGCTATCCTGGGACAGGTTGGATACGGATACATGGAAGGCATTATGATTCTTTCGAAGAAGGCTCTTTACCACGGATTTGAAAACGATACGGACAAACAAAACACAGCCATACACGAATTCGTCCATCTGATTGACAAACTGGACGGACAGGTAGACGGTTTAATGGTTCATCTGACCGAACACGAATATGCTCTCCCCTGGCTCTATCTGATTGACCGAAAAATTGAAGAAATCCTCGAGGGAAAGAGTGACATTCGTGTATATGGTGCTACCAATCGAGCCGAATTCATTGCTGTTGCAGCCGAGTACTTTTTTGAACGCCCAAAACTGCTCCGCAAAAAACATCCGAAACTATACGAAATGATGGAACAGCTATTCGGACAGCGAATGGCGGACCGCGACGGTAGCAAAGCACCTAAAGTCGTGCGTCATTTTGATCCCTGCCCCTGCGGAAGCGGAAAAAAGTTTAAAGATTGCTGTATGAAAAATTCCTGAAGCGTTTCAATTTCCTTCATTAATGACGAAGGAAATGATCATGTCGTCTTTCGAATTGACGTTTGTGTTTCCAATTTGTGCCGGTTGCCATTCGATTTCCTCGATCAGTTGCTTCGTCAACTCCATACACGATTCGCAGTCGCCACTATCGGGGAAAACCATGTCATCAGAAACCTTTGTCACCTCTGCTTTCCCAGAGCGATCCACCTTAAAAGCAACAAACACGTCGGCCTCTTCCCCTTTCTTTTTTGCTTCGGCGGGATAGGCCTGCTTCGACAGTTTTTCATGAAAAGCACTCCAGCCCATCACCGGCTCGGCATACTTTTCCACAAGATCAGCCCCGTAAAAAACTGTGGAATCAACTACCTCAACACGTTCTTTCGAAACAGCAGCAACTCCTGGCATTACCGAAATCGAATACGACTGAGAATGCGCACTCGCACAAGAAAAAACAACAAGAACAAAAATTGAAGCGCGCATGCCTTATATCACAATGCCTTGAACCAATCCTGAAACAGCGGCCCGATTCCGGGAATCTCCCTTCTTTCTCCATTCACCGCGCTGAGGAGGCTCATCAACCAAAAAATGAATACGACAAGTGCCACCAATAGATTGAAGAAAGGAATTATCCCACCAAGCACTGCAATGATGTACAAGCCGAGCATCTGACGAATGTAAAAACTGCCAAACTCCGTCTTTTCATTTCCGTTCATGATAAGCGCAATCACCCAACCGATAATGGTAACGTGTGCGATAATGGCGATAGTTCTTCCGTCGTTCATACGTTGAGTTTAAACAATTGCCTCTTTTGCTTCCTGCTTATTTTTGAAACCAGGTACAAAGAAGAGCAACAAGAGTCCAATGCAGAAAAAGATCGCAACGGAAATTACTGAAGCTCGCAACGACCCTGTAATCATTTCAAACAAACCAAAAGCGAAAGTTCCCAAAACGATCCCGATCTTCTCCGTTGCATCGTAAAAGGAAAAATAACTGGCATGATCTTCCGTGTCGGGAAGAAACTTTGAATACGTTGACCTGGACAATGCCTGCACCCCTCCCATAACCAAGCCTACTGTTGCCGCCAGGAAATAGAACTGAACTGGTGTTTGCACAAAATAAGCGGCAACACATACCCCCACCCATATTGCAACAGAAAGTTCGTCATATCAAAATCGCCCATCATCCAGGAAGTGTGAATCATATTTACTGG
>JBNKYR010000136.1:0-10651 GCA_050300995.1 Crocinitomicaceae bacterium
GTACTGGAGTTTTGTGGCAGGACGATCTTGCTGGAAAAGGGCGAAGTGCTTTATACCGGAACCTCCGAAGAAGTGGTGGAACGTTATCTCTCACTGATGACCATGGGAGATGTCGAGCGTACCTCGCTCAGCGAAAAGGGCGGAGCATATATTGACTCGGATGCGCTGGCGAAGTTGAGCAACGACGATGTTTCGATCGACACAGTGCAGATTGATTCCGGTGCGGATGATGGCGTATTCAGAACCGATCGGCCGGTGAATATTACGTTCACCTGTACCAAACGGGGCAACGAGCACTCTTTTGAACTGACCTGTTACCTGAAGAACCAGAACGATGTACGCGTACTGATCGATTCATTCAGCATGCGGAAGAATTATACACCGGGCGCGACTCCGGCCGGGAGCTATACGGTACGTTGCGTAATTCCGTCAAACCTTCTGGTGAGAGGAATTTATTCGTTGGGAGTGATACTTGGGAAGGACAATATCTTGTCGCGCGAAGAAGCACATCTGGCAAGCTTTAAAGTGTATCCTGAACCGGACGTTCCCTGGAATGAGTCCATCAACACGATGGTTCGTCCGCATTTAAGTTGGGAGATCCAACCCGACTGATTACCTTTTTTTCAAGGCTTCAAGCACCTCAATCAGTTCTGTTTCGCTGTAGCGATGGGTGTTATTCGGTCGCACTTCGATTGGCTTCAGATCACCGATTCCCTGACCGGGCAGGGTGAGTTGCCAGTATTCTTTGTCAACCTGATAAACACGCACTTTATCCTCGGTCGGATCAAAAAAGAAGGTGTCGGCTTCTGTTGGCTGCCAAAGCGAATGAAATACCCAACGTGGTTCGGAGGTGATATTATCGGGCGTGTAGTGCACGAGACGGTCGTGCAGGATCAGCACTTCGCCAGCTCGTACGTTGATCGCTTGAAAATACTGCAGGCCCCTTTCTTCCCGGAAAAAGTGAATGTATGGCCAGTAAATGTGTGTATTCCGGTAATCTTCGAATCCGTTGTGGCTGCCCGGGATTACACAAAGTGTCCCGTTATCGAAGGTCGTGTCCTGGAACGGCATCCAAAGGGAGAGAGAAGTAAAGCGTGATTCGTCTACGATCGTCAGGTTCTGGTGAGGATGCACAAATCCTTTTCCGGCAGGCTTAATGAAAGCATTCGCCTGAACACAGGTGTAATCATCAAGATAGGTCTCGCAAAAAGAAGCAAAGGTTTCTTTGGCCAGATCAAGCACTGCACGTTTATAATCGGCATCGCTGTCGAAGAAAGTGATGTGAAACGACTGTTTCCCGATCGGCGTATCCTGATATCCCTGAAATTCGTCACTGGGGCGCAAGGCAAGGAACCGATTGCGGAGTTCTTCCACAGCTTCTTTTTCGAGAAAAGGCAGAATGCAATAGCCATCCCGTTGGAATTGTTCTTCGATATCAGATCGTTTAAAAACGGGTCTCATTATTCATCTTTTAAACAGCGGACGCACATGCCCAGTTTGATATCGCCCGGACCTCTATAGACCTGGGGCGTTGTATCGTCTGTGGATCGGTACCAGGCAGAAGCCTCACTATAACGCGTTGAGGTCCAGTAGTAGGCCATGCGTCCTTTGTAAAAATACCAGCCACTGATCGAATTTCCACCATAGACCTGCCGGAAACCTCCGGCGGAATTCAGAGCGTCACGGATGGATGTACCGCTCCATCCCTGCTTTTTCATCTCCACGGATGCATCCAGGTGTTTCAACAGAACAGACCATTCCTGATCAGAGGGTAGGTGCCATCCCTGCGGGCAAACACCTCTGATCCGGCCGTTTTTGGAAGTAGCGTAGTTGCTTGCTTCCTCCCAGGTGTAGAGTGCTCCGTACAACTGAGCGTTGGCAGAGTCGTTTTGGTAAAATGTCTTCTCCACAACACCGTTATTTCGCTGATCCATGTTGTCAACGGGCTTTCCGTAGTTGAGGTTTTCAGCCATCCAGGTTTGCGTTCCGATTTTCACCACCTCGTAGTGTTGTCCGTCCCGGGGATCCTTGAATCCGCTGGAATTACCCGACACCGGGTTCGCAGGATGTTTTTCGGAGTGTTTTTCCTTTGGTTGTTCAGGGCGTTCCGGAGTTGTCAGCAGCCAGAACGACAGCGAACAAAAGGGAAGGGCAAACAATCCTATGGTGATTACTTTGCGCATCTGAATCCAACTTCTACTCCATAATAAGTGGGCGCACCGTCTGCGATTAGGGCAAAAATGCCCGCCCGGTTGTGATCTCCCCAACTTCCTCCGCGGACCAGGGCAGAGGGTAGTCCTGTGGCATAGCGTGCCGAATCCTGACGGGTGTACGCGCGACCCGCAACATTGATCACAATATCATTTCCATAAGTGTCAAAACGGTCGTCCCATTCGACGTAACTCTGAGGTCCGGGCCAATCATACCAGTTGGTAGGAACGCCTTCGTAATGTTGTCCGTACTGTCCCCAACTGGAGGTCCATTCCCAAAGACTTCCGGCGCAACCGACCACGCCAAACCGTGAAAGGTCCTGCTGGTCGATTGTTTTCCAGCTTTGTCCTCCGCTTTCCATACCGGTAGCGTCGCTTCGGAGGGTGCCACTGGCTGCAGCCTGCCATTGCTCATTACGGATGATGTGCTTTCCATTGTTGACCGCGCATTGTTCGGCTACGAAGTAGGTGATTCCAGAGGTTGGTTTTCGGCGTTGAGACACGGCCAGACAATTCAGTCCGACATGCTGTGCGGTTCCTGCTGCATCCTTAAAGGTACTATCGGTTCCACCGTACGGAGGATCATCAAGCCAGGTAAACCGGTCCGGAACTTCGATCATCACAATACTGCTTTCGTATTGATCTACCCAGAAGTTACCCACTTTGATCACATAGTCGTCAATGTGGTAGAAGCAGGCTTTGGTGGAAGGATCGTAGCGGTTGTTCAAATGCGTACCGGAAGGCAGGGCGTCAAGATTTCCATTGAAGAATCCGCTTGTTCCGGGTTGATCGTTCCATGAAGAAGGATCTCCGGGATCTTTCAGACCGCGTTCCTGTTCTCCGGGTTGTTCGCTGCCGGGAAGTTTAAGGTAACGCCATTGTCCTGCCTGATCGTCAAAACCTACCCATAACGGACCGTTGATGGTGTAGGGAGCTTTGGAGTCGAACTCAGGCCATGCGCCGGAAGGTACTGGTCTTTGGACTTCCGTCATCGGTGGTACGGATTCTTTGGTCAACCAGACAACAAGCAAGGTGAACAGGCTGCTTGTAAGTGCGACAACGATGATGGAAGTGACTTTCTTCATCAGCTCCAGCTATAGAGTTTGGTGCGATCGGGTGAAAAGGACAGGAAACCTCCGAGGGTGATTCTCGAAGGTGCGCGCCGAATGGTTTCCACACGGTGCCAGATGCTACCTCCACTGAAGATGACGAGGCTTCCGGTGGGAACGGGATAGGTGTTGCGTTCCAGTTGGGTGCTGTCTTCTACGGAAAGTTCTCTGCCATCCGTAGTGCTGATCACCGTATCATTCAGTCGACGTTGTTCATCTTCCCACAGGAGATCGTACAAAGTCAGTTCTCCTCCTTCTCCGGCTTCCTGCAACACAAAAAAGAAACTAAGTTGATCTGCCTGAATGGAGAAGCGATTGATCCGGTCGAAGAAGCTAGGGAATTCCTGAAAAAACAGGTTTTCACAATGTGCTTTAAGACAACCTTCGCCTGGAAACAGTTCGCGGAATGTGAAAGGAGTGTAAGGTGCACCGTTCTCGTTGACCGGGACCTCCATGCGCACGTCCGGACTCAATTGTTGAAACAGATCCTGCATTTTACCAATAATGTCCACACCGAATCGTTGGGGGAAATCCCGGATAAATTTTGCGGAGCTTTCATGGTAATTGGTTTCGGTAAGAACTCCTGCGTTGGCCATCTGATCAAACTGTGCGAAACTCATCGGATAGGAGGTGAACCCTTCATGAATACGGATGAGCTCGGTTTCGGTACATGATCGGAACCCTTTCATTAGTGAGGACACTTCCTCAGGAGTCAGGTAGTTCTCGAGGATATAACCATTGGGCTCACCGCGAAGAATATGTTCCAGGGAAACGTGATTTCCCCACTCATCCGCATTGGCAAACCGCCGGAGGTATGGTATTGTTGCGATCATGCTTGCTAAAGTTAACAATGCTAAATGAATAAGAGCGGTTTTAAGAACCGGTAAAGTGCCAGCAACGGCGGAAGGTGAAAGATCCATCGTGGTGAATCGGGATTGAGAAAAATGATCAGCACGATGTAAACGATCGTAGAATCGCTGACGCTTTTACCAAAGACAAACAAGTCGATCAGGATCAATGCGATCAGGTAGATTTTGGTGAACGGAACGCCGGCCACCACTGGAATAGTGCGGATGTTTTGCTCGCGGTCACCGTGTACATCACGAATATCCCAGAATGCTTCTCCGACCATCACGTAAATGAAAAGTCCCAGGAATTGGTTTTTGGCAAGATCCCAGAAATCGAGGGTGGTATCAGTGTAATAATAAGCAACGACAGCCAGCGGAAGCACCCAGATAAAGAGTGCAGAATAGAGATTTTTGAATACGATGATGTTCTTGGATCGGATTCCCTTGTATACCGGATAATTGTACAGAAAGGTGATCGGGATGAATGGAACGTAAGGCCAAACGCTCAAACCGTAGATCGGAAGAATGACCAGTGGTGCGAGACAAAAAACAAAGGAAACCACCAGGAAGAAATTTCGTTCACCGGGCCGGATCGCTTCTTTGGGTTGGTTAATTGCATCCAGTTTGTAATCGTAGGCACGGTCGAAAATATACAGTGCGAAATGCCAGAGTGAAAAACTGACGATGACCGGCCATGAATAGACACCGCTTCCCGTATGACTGAACACATTGAGCAGCAGGAAAAGAAAGATCACACTGATGTGGATCCGGTACTTAACGAACGGATAATACACGTGGTCCAGGAAAAGCTGCATTGTTTTCATCGGATCGGTGTTTCGTGTCGGTAAACTTCTTCCAGTTCAGCGTCTTTACTCCAGTATTGTGGTTTCACCAGCCCGATGACGCGGATCACACCTCCTTCGAGCGCTTTGTCGGTCACAACGCTGTGTTTGATCGGAGGCTCATTGTAGCCAAAGTTTCGTCCCTTTTCTCCCTCCTGAAAATGCGCGACCTCATTTTTGGAAAGATATGATTTCATGTTGACGCGTTTTTCAAAGGATTTGACCACATTACCTCTCTTATCAACCACTTCTACCCGGGCCACAGCATCACCGCATTCCGAAAAGGCGTGTGGAATCGTGGTATTGGCCCATTCAAAGTCAATTTGCCAGTAACGCCCGTTGTATTGTGCCTCGGTTTTGATGGTGTGAAACACATTGAGTGTTGCCGGTCGTTTTTTATCTGCCGGGTCTTTTCGCCAGTAGAAATAATGCGTCGATTGACCGCTCTCATCCCGTTCAATGTGGCAATCCAGGCAATTTTGTTCGCTTTTCAGATCCCCGTGCTTTACGAGAGATTCCATGGAAGTGACCTGCCAGTGGTGACAGCTGTAGCAACTTTGATTCGTACTGAAAAAGGGAGAGGCCACAAGATCACATTGTCCTTCCGAAGCTTTTCCTGACGGTTTGTAAGTGCCGTGCGTAACAATCTTGTCGCCGCTCTTATGACAGGTAAGACAGTCCACACCGGTGTCCATTACTTTGGCCTGATCCCCGTTTCTGGCCTGTGCAAATTCATGCATTTTCGGGTAATGCGATTTATTGAATTTATTGGCGTCCTGCTCTTCGGCAAGACCGTTGAAACTGGTTTCGAAAATGTTTTGTCCGGTATGACAGCTTGCACAGATGGTTTCGAAGCGATCAGGTAAAAAGGTGCGGTAGTCTTCGGAAAAATTCGATGAGGTATCGATGTACGCCATGTGTTCGAGCAATCCTTTGTAGGCGTTGGCGTGTGGCCCTTTCAGCCAGTTTTCGTATTCCGTTTGGTGGCACTTTGCACAGCGCTGAATGGCAGCAATCCGGTTTTCGACATGCTCCATGGTATCTATGTTGTGTGCAAGTTTTTCGAATTCCTGGAGATCTGTAGGATCATTGCCGTGACAACGCCAGAGTACCGCTGTAGCAGCCAGAAGTAATATGAATACAACGAGGTGTTTCATGCTTTGTCGAGTGCGTAGTTGAGATCCCTGCACTCCTGGATTTTCTCCTCTAATATCCGCATTCTCTCAGACTTTTTGTAGGGCTTTTCCAGGATTTTTCGGAATTCGGCTTCATCGGTAAAAATGCCGTGTTTGATCCAGTCCAGATATACCTGACGATAGTACAGGTTGAAGAATTCAAATTCTTCTTTTTCAGATCCTTTGAGTCCTGCATTCTTTGCGCGTTTCCGAATGGAATCACGGCTGTAGAATTCGTTGATGAAGAGTTCTGCACCGGCATATGTTTCTTCCCGGTTAACACCATGCGGCAAAAAGGTGAGATGATTTCCGTCGTACTGCTCAATGTCCTCTGTCAGGAAGAATCCTTTTTTCTGCATTGATTGTTTCACCTTGGTCCCCGGATTGTACGTCAGGAAGGTCAGTTTTGCATAGGCAATTCCCCATTCCTCGAACTGAATCAGGGTGCGTCGGTAGCTGTCTATTGTGCTCCCTTCAAGTCCGAGAATGATCCCGGCAGCGATCTGGACACCGTAAGATTGCGCCTTTCGGATGATTCGTTCGTAATTCTGTAATTGATTTGTCCGGGCCTTGTTGACAGATCGCAGCGAGAGTTGATCGATACTTTCCAGTCCGCAGTAAATCATTTTGCAGCGACTTTCCCGAAGTGCCCGCAATAGTTGATCGTCGTCCAGTGATTCAAGACACATTTCTCCCATCCAGCCCACTGCAGGTGATTGTTCAAGAAGAGAAGCGATCCTCAGCGTGTGTTCCCGGTCTACTCCAAGGTTATAATCGACCACATTGATAAACCGGCCGGGATATTGTGCCAGTTCCGTGGCGAGCGTTTCCTCTGTTTTACAATCACTTTTGCTCTGCATGGTATGGACCATGCAGAAAGTGCATTTCTTGTCGCAGCCCCTTGATGTTTCAACGGGAACTCCCATACAACTCGAATATTGCGCATATCCGGGATGCAGACGAACATCAGGAGGAGAGATTGTTCGAAGATCGTAATGTCCCCGTCCGTCGTAGCGTTGCTGAAGTTTTCCTGCCTGCAGATCGTTTATCAGTTCGTCACGAACGGGTTCGAAGGAACCCATCACCAGGCTATCGCAGTACTTTGAAGCTTCAGCAGGAAGAAGCGTCGGAAGTTCGCCTCCCCAGATTATCGGAACATTGCTGAAGCGTCTTGCGAAATGTGTGATCGAAATGGACTGAGACAGGTTTTGGGAAGAAACCTTAAGACCGATAAACAGTGCATTTTGCAGCAATTCCCGATGGTTTTTCAGTTCTTTTTCCCGGAACAGATTCAGGTCGAGAATATGCGTTTCAATAGCAGGACCCAGGGCAGCAGCCACAGCAGGCAATCCCAGCGAAAGAACTCCCTTCGGAAATGTAGGAGGCTCAATCAGAACAACGGAAAGTGAGGGTGCCTTTTCTGCCATTTTATTTTGCACCGGTTCTGCTGAACGGCCACCATTTGTGTGCCTTAGGGCTATTTAAAAACGGAGTGAGTTCGCTTTGTTTAATGGGTTCGTTGGTATACGACGGCAGGATTTCAACCGGAGCAGGGCTGGGAGCTCGTTCAAATGTCTCCGTACGCAAATGGGTGTAATGATACATGAAATCATCTTCCGGCGAATGCACTTCCAACGGGGCACCGACTTCTTTTTGAAAGTAAATGGTCAGTGGTGCATCCTTCGGGATGATTGAAAAACAGGTCGCCTTACGTGGTTCATCTGCCAGATTGGGTGGTGAACCGTGAATAATGTTGAGGTAAAAAACAATCGCATGACCGGCTTTTAACTTAACAGAAGTCGCTGCTTTTTCAAGTTGCGGATAAAACGGGCTGTAATCCGGAAATAGGTACGCTGACCCCCTCACGTGCCTGTTGATCCGATGACTTCCTTTAAGCACCCAGAGCGCTCCGGATGTTTCATCTACATCGTGGAGTGGAACCCACACGTTGATGGCAAAGTTGTCTTTTTCGTCGGTTACATTCCAATCCTGGTGGACCTTGAACGTGGTCGTTTTGCCCGACTCTTTTACAATAAACACATTATTGAGACGACGGTAATCCCGGAAATTCTCGTCACAAGGCCGTTTGTAAAGATCTTCAAGAAAGCGAGCCACCCGCATTTTATAGTCGAGGTCCGAGCACCAGGTGGTCATGTGGATACCTTCGATCTTTTCCGGTGGTTCGCCGTCAGGATGCAGTTGGAAATAAAATGTACGCAGTGCCTCCAGTTCTTCTTCATTGAGAAAAGGCATCTGCACATAACCGTCGCGATCCAGTTGAGCTTGTAATTCAGGGTCTTGTAAAAGCACTTTCATTTACGATCGTTTAAACCAGGAGAAGAACCCTTTCGGTTTTTCTGCCGGCTGTTCAACGGGTGGAGTAGCGCACACGAGTTCGGGTTTATTGATGCCGTCCGGTTCAGCGACAAGGTGACATTGCACCCCGGATTCACTATCCAGAATATTGCTTGTTGCGATGCCTAGCTCATCGCAAAGCGCTACGAATTCAGCTTCTTCCATTTGCGGAAACTGATCTTCCACCTCACCGGTTTTGACACCTGAGGTAGGCCGCACGTGGCAATCGTAGAAGAAATTGGCGTATTTCAATACGTAATCATCCTCATGCTCATAAAGCTCAATCGGAGAATTTTTCACAGCAGGATCTTTGTAGCAGGAAACAAAACGGGTGTCCTGATCAAAGATCCCGCAAATGACAGCTATACGGTCTTTCCCGGAAGTGTTCTTCATTGAATTGTGTACGATTCGGGGATCGAACACGAGCACTTCGCCCTTCTTCATGTAGATCGGTTTCAGATAGCGTCGTACTGTATTCAGAATTCCTGAAAATGGGAAAGGAAAGGAAACACCGCGGTAGGGAGAAAACATCCAGTGAGTCTTTTCGATCACGGTCAATGCGCCATTTTCAGAGGTAATATCATGAAGCGGGATCCAGAGGCTAAGTGGGGAGTAGCGAAACTCATCCATGGCCGTGGTATCCTGATGTACGTAAAATTCACTTTGGTCTCCTGACATCTTCACAACAAAACTGTTAACGATGTTCTTGTAATGCTTGAAATGCGTTTCCAGCATCGGTTGAAGGATGGCTTGAATTTCCTCATGCACGCGCAGGCGATAATCGTTGTCCGAAGAGTACATGCTGTAGAACATGCCACCCTGCTCAGCTGAAATGCTATGCTCTCGCTGGTAGATTTCCATGATTTGGTCCACCTGATCTTCCGTCAGGAGTGGAAGGACGGCGTACCCATTTTCATGAATTCTGTCAGCCAGTTCCTCGTCTTTGAATACGGAGTGCTTTACAGGTTGCCAGTTGAGTGGATGGTTGGTTGAAATTTGTGCCATGAAGGTTGACTATCTGAACCCGGTAAAGATACAAAACTTTGTGTTAGTCACTGAGATTGAAAGCGTATCTGCTCACCCCTCGTGTATGGCGTCCGAATTGCCTTCAAACAGTTCTGCCAATTCAGGGAAAACATTCGAAAAGGACTCATTGCGGAGCTTGTCGAGGGCAGATGTGTGCCGAATCAACTGAGGAAGCAGAGAAGAAAGATCTTCCGAATACAGGTATGCAAGGATGTTCTCAAACTGAGTAACAGCGTGCCGGTGCTTTTCGTTGTTTTTAATGCCGGGCACGTTTTTTAACCATTCAACGTGAGCAGTGATCTGTTCACGGGCCTTTGTTTTCAGCGATTCCGGCAACACCCGGATATTGTAGATTTTGGGGTCGACAAGCATCGTCGGAATGAAGTCTTCCGGATGGATCCATCCCTTTTCCACCCATTCTTTGTGAAATTCCGGCAGATGAAGCAGGTTGAGCGCATAAACTGTTGGTGAGATCATGAATTCAACGTGCGGTACGGATGTTTGCAGCAATTGCCGGTTGGCACAGGTCTGTTCCCAATCCTGTCCGGAACGCAGGTATTCCCCGCGAGGTCCGCTGGCGTCCAGACTGGCAGCGAGATTCACATGCTTAAAATTCTTCCAGAGATCAATCACCGACCATTCCCGGAAATGAAGGATGGAGAAATTGGTATTGTAAAAAAGACGGACATCCTTGCGACCATGCTCGATCAGGATTTCGAGGATCCGGTAATGTTCTTCGGTCACGAGAGGCTCCCCTCCGGCAAAATAGAATTCTTCAATGACGTCAATGTTCCGTTTGATCTCATCCAGCAGCATTTCGGGGTTTCCGGCAGATGTTAAGGGGGAACTGTCGGCACTTTTCATTCCCAGTGCGATAGCATCGTTGTGCCATCGGGAACTTGACCATGGTCCGCAGATCCGGCATTTAAAATTGCAGGTATTGGAGAAGCGTAGGTCGTAATACACCGGAGAAACTCCCGGGATTGAGCCATCGGAAGCTGTTTGGGAAATCCGTCCGAAATGATGCTTGTATTTCTGGTTGGTGATCTCGCGCAAGCTCAGCCATTTGGCCTGCTCTTTTTCGTA
>JBNKYR010000137.1:0-10595 GCA_050300995.1 Crocinitomicaceae bacterium
CTTTCGTTTTGTATTTCTAAAAAACGAAATCGATTTCCAACCAAATCACATCCAGGCTGGCCTTATCAGCAATTCATTACGTTCGGATACCGAACATCGACTTTGGGAAACTTGTATTGGCATACCAAATCACCCCTGTTTATTTTTCGGACACGATTAAAACTGCCCTCAACTGAAGTGAGAAGCATCGAATGCTTTAGAAATTATGAAACACCTGATTCACAGCCTGCTTGTTTTATTGCTGACCAACGCAATAGGGTATAGTCAAAATACGGTTTCCGTACCATTTCCGAATGGCTTCATTGGTATTAACAGTGGTAATAATTCCGCTTCCTCCTGTTATTATCTATCGGGGAGCCAAGGCGTTGGATGGTCCAATGTTCAATTCTCTCAAACAACCAACGGAAACACTTTTACCGCTCAGGGTAACGATATTATTGGAGAAGTATTAATCACAGATTATCTGGGGGCGACCTACCAAATCCCAGGCTTCATCAAATGGCGTACACCGAGTGGTAGTAATCCCCATACCATGGTATTTCAACCATCCCCCGGGACATTCACTTTGGCCACAAATGGATTTAATGGAAGTGCAACATACACCATAGATGAGACCAGGTACATTGGACTTACAAAGCAAGGATCGACACTATCCATAAGTCCCGTACCAGGAACAGTGACAGGGAATGCATCAACATCCGGTTTGTTGGATGCGCTGAATGTTATTTTGGGAGATCTTCCGCATTTGGACATCATTGGTAGTACCGTTCCGGAATCAGCTGGTACTGCCCAGGTAACTGTTAACCTCTCAGCGGCTTCAACGAATACTGTAGATGTAAATTTCTACACCTATTCGGCCACTGCATTGACAGTGAATGACTATGATTCAACCGCTCTTGCCCTGACGTTTTTACCTGGAGAAACACAGAAACTGGTGGACATTCCCATTACGATAGATGCAATAAACGAAAACACCGAGTTTTTTTGGGTACGGCTATTTGAATCAAAAAATGCTGCCATCACCACTTCACAGGATTCAGTAGTGATTGTAGACGCAATACTTCCGGTAACCTTCATTGGCTTCAATGTTACGTGCGAACCCAATGGTTACCAATTGAAGTGGTCAACAGCAAGCGAACACAACAGTGATCGATTTGATATCGAAAGATCTGACGATGGATTCAATTGGAACAACATTGACTCTCAACCGGCTCAAGGATTCTCAAATCAGATCATAAACTATGCGTTTAAAGATTTTCGTGATTGTTCACAATGCCAGGTCTATTACAGAATCAAGCAACTGGATTTGGACGGACAGTTCGAATACTCCCCTACCCTGACTGCAGATTGCAGCGAACATGAAGCTTTTGTCTCGTTGGCCCCCAATCCCGCTAATGAAAAAGTGTATCTATCCATCAACCTGAATCGGGATGATCAAATCAATTTAACAATAGTCGAGCTCACTGGTTCAACCGTTGAATATCGAGAAATGAATGGCCAAAAAGGACACAATGTTTTTGAGATCGACGTACGTCAACTTCATAGCAGCTATTACATGATGATGATTAAGACATCTACCGAAGCTTCTACCCACAGGCTGCAGGTCGCGCATTGAAAACTTCAGGAACCACACGATAAGGACGGTAAGACTTCTATCCGGTTCTGACACGGTCCGGACCGCCAACAGAAAGCCAATCGCAAAGATGAAGGGCCTTTTCATTCCACCTGCTTCCCATTCTCATAAATTTCACCGGCTAATATTCAAACTCAAACAATATGAAAGATATCGAGACGTTCTAATCATATACGCAACTCTACTTTGAAAGCTTTTCTTCTGTAAAACGGGTAACAACAGATAAAACCAGATATATGAGAAAGGCAGGAATCATCTCTTCAGCGCTAATAATATCGGCTCTATTCATGAGCTGTTCCGGTGCAAAATCGGTAGGCAATGGATACTTCGGAGTGTCCAATAAAAAGTTCACAAAAAAGCAACATAAAGAGTTCGCAAAGCCAAAGCACAAACTCAAAACGTGCAAAGCAAACGACGGACATTGATTTCGAAAGAAACTATTCAGATAAGAGGCCTCTTAAATCAGGGGCTTTTTTTTGTTTCGGGCCGGTTGAAGTTTTCTTCCCTCTGTGATGAAACGTAAGAGCTCATAGATACCTGCGCCTGCACTGTCGCTACATCGAAAGAGCAAGGTGAACGAACTATCGTTGAGTAAAGAGTCAATCATTGGGTCGGCGAAGTTATCCCGGGGACTGCCAACACGAAGCTTAGCAGCAATCGGAAAGAACTCCTCGCTACTTTATAAATGGAGTGAGCCATTTTTTAAAATGACATTACCCTTGCAATCAATCGGGAGAACCTGATTTAGACCGGCATTTACGAAAAATACTTGTGATTAATACCTGATCCCATCCAGTAGAAACTAAGCTTTCTCAAAATTTCACTTCTCGATCACCCGACAATAGCGGCGAATGGCTAGATATTTATACCTAAACAAAAACAGGCATAAGTACCTGTTCTTTAGCGAGGTAAATCAGAAAATAAACGAAATAGCTACTTTGGCTTCGATTGGAGTTTACATACACTGGCACGTTCAACATCCTACTATGAAAAAGAATGCACTCACTAATAAGGGAAAAATACCTCTTCCTCTTTTGAATATGTTTATACTGATCAGCTATTCTCTGTTCAGCGCTATTGGACATTGCGCAACTACAAACATTGACACCCCCTTGATTTCCGGGAATAGTCCGATTTGTATCGGTGCTACCGTTCAGTTGACCGGTTCGGGAATACCGAACGCAACTACTCCATGGACATCTTCCAACCCAGTTGTCGCTACGATTGACAATACCGGATTGGTAACGGGTGTTTCAGCGGGTACATCGACCATCACTTATATGGACAACAGTGGCTCTACGAATACCGTTGTGGTAACTGTAAATCCGGATCCTTCCATTTCGGGCAACGCTCCGATTTGTATCAGTGCTACCGTTCAATTGACTGGTTCAGGAACTCCGGACCCAATGACTCCATGGACATCGTCCAAACCGTTCGTTGCAACAATTGACAATACCGGATTGGTGACCGGCGTTTCGGCAGGAACTTCTACAATCACGTACACGGATGTCAACGGCTGTTCAAATACAGTCTCGGCAACCGTAAATCCTGTCCCGACCATCATAGGCAACGCTCCGATTTGTGCCGGCGCTACTGTTCAATTGACTGGTTCAGGAATACCTGACGCCACAACACCATGGACTTCTTCGAACCCGTTCGTTGCGACAATTGATAATACCGGATTGGTTACCGGTGTTTCGGCAGGAACTTCTACAATCACGTACACGGATGTCAATGGCTGTTCAAATACAGTTGTGGTAACCGTAAATTCGGGTCCGGTGATTTCAGGGACCAGCCAGGTTTGTATTGGTGCTACCGTTCAATTGAATGGTTCAGGAACACCTGACGCCACAACACCATGGGCATCGTCCAACCCGGCCGTAGCGACTATAAACAATACAGGACTGGTAACAGGTGTATCGGTAGGTACATCCACAATGACATACACGGATAATGCAGGTTGCAGAACAACAGTTGTGATCACCGTAAATTCAATACCAGTTACTACCGCAACAAATTCAGGTCCTTATTGTACGGGCGATGCAATGGCTGTAAATGAAACCGGTGGAGATGCTGTATCCTGGTCATGGATAAGTGATGGAACTGCGATGATTGTAAGCACTACAGATCAGACTCCAACAATCGCAGGCGCTGCAAATGGAGAGACATTCACAGTTACTATAACAGATGCAAATGGATGTACAAATACAGCGCAGACTACAGTTACAATTAATCCAACACCAACCATTTCGGGAAACAGTCCGATTTGTATTGGTGCTACCGTTCAATTGACTGGTTCGGGAACACCCGACGCTACAACACTATGGACTTCTTCGAACCCTGCAGTTGCAACGATTGACAATACCGGATTGGTGACCGGCATCTCGGCAGGAACTTCTACAATCATATGCATGGATGCCAACGGCTGTCAAAACAATGTGTTTGTCAACGTAACCCCGTCCCCGTTATTGGTTATCACATCCCCTACAGCGGTATGCAGTCCCAACACCGTCGACCTTACACTACCCAATATAACTGCTGGAAGTAGTCCCGGAACTTACACCTACTGGACTGATATAAATGGCTCAAATGCCCTCGCCACTCCTTCCGCGGTAAGCACTTCCGGGACCTATTATATTCGTCTGGATGACGGCACATGTTCCAATATTCAACCAGTCAATGTCACTATAAATCCTTCCCCAACTATTTCAGGAAACACGACCATCTGCCCGGGATCAACGACGGAGTTGACAGGTTCCGGGACACCCTCCTTAACTTCGCCGTGGTCCTCTTCCAATGTTGCGGTTGCTACAATTGACAACCTGGGTGTTGTATCAGGAATTTCTGAGGGAACAACAATTATTACCTACACCGATATCGGCGGCTGTCAACAAACTCAAACCATTATTATTGCCGATGATGCGTTGAATTGCTGCCATGATCTTACGATTGATGCCGGGCAATGTCATACTGTCTACTATGGATACGGTCCTCTTGAGTGTGCCGTACAAAGTATAACTGTAAGCGGAGGTACAGCTCCCTATTCGTACGCATGGAGCACAGGCGAAACAACGCCTTCAATTGAGGTTTGCCCTACCGGAACGACTGAATATAGCGTTACAGTGACGGATGCAAATGGTTGCTCTCAAACTTCTTCAACCGGAGAAATTGTTGTAAATGTTATTGATGTTCATTGTGGAAATAACGGAAAGAAGGTAATGATCTGTCACTATCCTCCCGGAAATCCAAACAATCCACAAATGCTCTGCATATCTTCGAATGCCGTTCCTGCACACATCGACCCTGCCTCAGGACATTCAGGATGTCATTTAGGTCCTTGTGATGCTGATCCGTGCCCGAATGATGAATAAAACTACCTGGAAAAATGCAATTGGATTGAATCCACAATCTATACGTTTGCTTTTACAAAAAGTCTACAGGCATCAAAAATGGACAAGCCCACATTGAGTAACGTTTGACCTATCCCTTTTTCGCCCTCAGCACCCGATGATAAATGAGATCCTGCCAACGTCTCGGTAAGGCCGAAAGGAACTGTAGTTTTCGATTCAGATTGACCTTGTAGACAAGTCTGGGTTTACGAACGGTCAGGGCTTTGTGGATGATGCCCGACAGGACCGCCGGATCTTTGGCGCCGCCAATCCCCTGCTCGGCCATGGAACGACCTCTTTCAATATTGTCCCGGAAAAGCTCACTTGAATCACGGGTCTGTTCGAATAATCCGATCACGCCGCCCTGCATGCTTGTCCTGAATGCTCCTGGCCGAATCTTGATCACCGGAATTCCGAGAAACTTCAACTCTCTCCGCAGCGCATCACTATAGATTTCCACCGCATGTTTTGACAAGGTGTAAAAACCCATGAAGGGCGCAGGACTCAATACACCTACCTCACTCGACACATTCACAATACGGCCCTTTCCTTGTTCCAGCATTGGAAAAAATGACCGGTTGATGCGGTACATCCCCAGCAGGTTGATCTCCAAAATACGTTGCAGGTCTTCCGCCGGTTTTTCAATCACCGAACCCATCAGCAGAATTCCGGCAAAATTGATGATCCCATCCAGTGCATCGGTGCTTTTTCTGACTTCCTCCACAGCTTGCCTTACACTTCCCTGATCCGTGACATCCACCTGGACCGGAATAATATTTTCCGCCCTTATCTTCTCCAGCCGCTCACAATCCAGGTCCAGTGCGAAAACCTTCCATCCCCTCTCTGCCAAAAAAAGAGTTGTTGCCATCCCAAGGCCACCGGTTGCCCCGGTAATCACTACCGTTTTCACTGTTCAACGGCTGTTTTATCCGACCATTCCGGCAGTACACACCGGATTCCACCCGCATCTCCGATAAGCGTTGCACAGGTGTTGCAATGGTCGCAACCGTTTACATAATTCTCCCCCAATCGTTCCAGATGTCTCACCATCTCCGGGTCTCGCATGAGAGGTCGACCCGATTGTACAAAATCGAAGCCCATATTCATTACCTCCGCCAGGCTCTCTGTTTCCGTGGCTCCTCCCACATAAATAAGATTGCATTTCACCCGATCACGGAATTGTTTGGCGGCCTCCATCAAGTAGAGATCGTGATAAGGATATGTCTTAAACATCGACTTTCCGACCATTCTCATCCCCATTCTGATCAGGGGTTTCGGTTCGGTTTTCAGCAATCCGTCCAGCAATGAATCTCCATGAAAAAGCAACATAGGATTCTGACTACTCGTACCCGCGCTCAACACGATTGCATCAATTCCCGCCTTGTCCAGTAGCCCGGCACAAACAATGGCATCCGGTAGGGTAATTCCCCCTTTCATATCGTCGTACATGGTAATCTTCGCAATAAGAGGAAAATCGTTTCCAACCTCCTTTCTTACGGCTTCCAGTACCCGAAGGGGAAAACGCATTCGATTGTGGATGCTTCCCCCGTACTCATCCTTTCTTTTATTGGTAATCGGACTGATGAACTGACTCAGCAAATACCCATGACCAAAATGCAATTCCAGGGCATCAAAGCCCGATGACTTCATGATTCCGGCAGTGCGAACGTAGCTATCGATCACTTCCTTCATCAAGGCCTCATCCATCCCTTGCATGAAGTAAACACCGTAAGGAATTCCAACCATATTGATTCCTCCCGACGGGGCAATGGGTCGTTTCCTTTTCAAATCCTTGTTACGACTGAATCCACCGCAATGCGAAATCTGTCCGGATAATTTGGTCCCGTACTGATGAACTGTATCCGCCAGCTTTTTCAACTGTGGTGCAATTTCCTCGCGGATGTACATGGAATGGGCTTCCATTCTTCCATCAGCTTCGGGCGCACAATATGCCAGCGTAGTCATTCCAACTCCCCCTTTCGCAAAACGCTCATGAAAATCAATGCAACGCTGATCAATATTGCAATAATCGTCTACCATTGCTTCATAAGTGGCTGCCTTGATCAACCGGTTGCGGAGTTCAATACCATTCAACTTTGCCGGAGTCAGCAATTTTTCAAGTCCGCCGGAATGTGTTGTCATACGTCGTTCGATGTTAAATCAACCTGATCGTCTCTATTGAAAACAGCGAAACGATCCACTGCATCCATTTAGATCCCCATCCGGTTAAACACTTCGTAAACCATGATTGCGGGCCAAACGATGGCTTTCAGAAAACCGAGCGCTCCCATCCAGAATCCGGTAGCATGTGAAATAAAATAGATCGCCGCACCGATAAACCCCAACCCATAAATGGCTGATGATGGTGCATTTCGTTGAACTGCATTTTTCATTTGAAATGATTTTTTGACAAAATACGGAAGAACAAGCTGGAAACCAATGACAGACGTTGGCAATCGTCCGGATTTTATTCACACTCAAAGTCTCCCACAAATCGTAGACACTACCCCTTGGCAACACTGGATTTCAGAGCATTTAATCAATTTGATCCTGCTACCTTTTCACGGTACGTTTCACCATTTTTTCATAAATATTTTTGTGATAATTAATGGTAATCTCGTAATTTACTGGCCGAATAACGGTTATACACAATTCAAACTAAACATTTGCGTGTGTCAAATGCATGCAAATAGAAACTGCTTTACTATGAAAAAAACGACCCTGCTGTTCGCTGTATTGGGCTTTATGGGATTTGTGCACGCCCAACAAGGAGTCTCTTCAAAATCAGAACTTCCGGAAGCTAACAAAATGTCATCGGGTGCTTACAAAACTACCCGAACCAAGGCAATTACCAATGCCATGAGTGGAGGTACTTTCCAGATCAATGGAAAGATGAATCCACCGGACTCAACATCTCAAACAGGTTTACCACTTTCTCCGAATGGCAAACTCCTTTCGGTAGATGGATTTGAAGTTGATTTCCGCGTTCCGGACAATCCGGAAGTTTCCAATATCTGTTATACTCCACGACCTTATGTGAACACAGGTGGTATTAAGAGTGCCAGCTGTCCTTTCACCGTACCTTGTGACGATCCTTCGAACAGGGACGCGGCGAATACAGCTACCACCAAGTATTTTCAACTGGTATGGCATGTCTTCACAGACGGGGGGCCATCCACGAACATCAACCAAACGACCATTGATGCGTTGATGACCGAATTGAATGCCGACTACGCACCACACAATATGATCTTCTGTGCGAATCCGGCAACTTTTTACGAGGATGCTGTCAATTATACGCACGACGAAAACACGGAAGAATTCTCTATGAAAGATGCCTACAACGTTACACCGACGGAGGTGATCAACATTTACGTTGTAGGATCAATGGGACCTGGAGGTTACGCACGTTTCCCATACGATCCGAACGGTGGTACAAGTTCACACGGCGGGATCGTTCTGAACCGTATCAACTGTTCTGTTGGTACACACACACTTGCACACGAAATGGGACACGTTTTCGGACTGGAGCACACCTTTGCCGGTGTTGATGAACGTGCACAATGTTCCTCTTGTTACGAACGCGTACGAAATGTGAACGGATCCAGTAATACAACCGGGGTTGGTACTCCATTCGGAGGTCCGTATACAAACGAAGGTGACCGTGAAGGTGACTGGTGTTCGGATACCAACCCACACGATACATATGCATACAATTGTAGCACAAGTTCTAACAGCAACGGGGGATGTGATATCGGACCATGGGCAAATGCACCGGTTAACAACCACATGTCCTACTCTTTCTGTTCTTCTCAGTTTACGAATCAGCAGCAGCGAAGAATGCACTGTATGGTCGATACTTACCTGGGATCATGGACAGCATACGGAGGCGGACTTTGCGGTTCTCAGCCACCGGTAGCGGATTTCGTAGGAACACCAACAACATGGCAAGCTCCTTCGAATGTGAACTTTACCGACTTATCTACACCTCAGGCAATCATTACAGGATGGACCTGGGTATTTGATGTTGGAGCCAGCGGAACGGTAACATGTACAGGTTGTGCCGGAGCCAATGCCACGTTTGTCGGACAGAACCCGCCAGCAGTGACTTACCCGAACCCAGGTCTTTACACTGTTTCATTGACCGTGACAAGTGCGAATGGTAACGACACTGAAACAAAAATAGATTACATCGAAGTACTGGCTCCTGCAGGAGATTGCGATACATTGACAACTCAATGGGAAACTCCGACTCCAACCATTATTACCTATGGTTTCGGTGGTGGATGGATTGCCGGGGTTCCTGATCCTGTCAACTCAGTATTGCCAACCGATCCTAAGGGAATCTACGAAAGATACTTCACACCAAACCCAGGTGTTACACAAGTTGGGGCGGTGCGAGTTGGATTGGGTTCATTGTACGACCCGAATGATAACATGACCTTCCAGGTAGTTGTTTATGATGACGATGGATTCGGAGCTCCGGGTGCATTGCTCGGTGGTGCTGCAGGTATCTCACCTACAGGACTGGGGGTTCCTGGAGCCGGTTTCTACAATGAATACTGGATTCCTTTGCAGAATGCCGTCACCCCAACTACAGGGACATTCCACGTTGGTGTAGAGATCTTCCCGGGTGAAGGTACAGATACATTGATTGTAATGACCTCCTGCCTCGGACCAACTGGTTGTGCGGCTGCACAGGGTGAAAATGACGCTTCAAACCACATCTGGACATCAGGATTTGGTTATGAAAACCTGCAGACTGTGTACGGAGCCGATTTCGATGTTGATATCATTCCAATGCTTGGAGAATATGCTCCATTGCCACTGATCACAGGATTTACGGAAAATGTGGTTTGCGACACTACTTATGTGACACTTTACGATACAGCTCTGTATAGCTCTGTTAGTTCCTGGTCAATCACCTTTGCCGACGGTACAGTGATTAACTCGGCAACGGATCCGATGACCATTGACAGAGTTTATACAAGTCCTGGACCGGATACGGTAACCATCGCAGTGATCAACGATTGCGGTCGTGGGGACACCACTACATGGGTTATTCCTTACGGTTTCCTTTCTACGCCGGATGCAGAATTCACGGCTTCTCCGGGGAACCCTGTATGTATGGGAGCTCCAGGAGTTGATTTCACAGCAAACGTTTCAGGTTACCCTGATTACACCTGGGATTTCGGAGACGGAACTGTAACCTCTTCAGGAGGAACACCAACGATCAACCATGTCTACACGACACCAGGTACATATTACGTTGAACTGACGACCACGCAGGCCGGTTACTTGCCTGCTGATACCTTCTACCTCGAGCAATTCGAGACCGGATGGCCAACAGGTTACCAACGATTTGATAACGACCCATGGACACCAGATCCTAGTGTGAACCCACCATTTACCGGAACCAATGCTACAGCATGGTTACCACTTGATATTGATGGTGACGGTGATTATGATCTGACTGTCGGTGATGATGATGGCACCACGGTTATGTTTGAAAACGTTGGTGATGCAACGGTACCAGTTTGGGCGCTAAAGAGTGCATGGTTGCCTACTGCGTT
>JBNKYR010000138.1:0-10454 GCA_050300995.1 Crocinitomicaceae bacterium
GCTTTTGGTAGATCGTTAATGCCTCACGATAATAATAACGTGAACTATCCGGCTGATCGAAATAATAGAATTGGGCTCCCATATTATTCAGTATCGAAGCACTTTCGGGATAGTTTCCAATGCGCCGCGCAAGTCCGAGAGCTTCACGCTGAATTTCCAACGCCTCTTTATGCTTGTTCTGTGCACTGAGAATGGCGCCTATTCCATTGTAAGAGACAAGCATCCCGGTTGAATCAGACAATGACTTCTTTATTTCCAATGACTCATTCAGGTAGGCCAGTGCTTTGTCCAGATCCTTTAGCGTATAGTAGATCAGCGAAATGTTGTGTTTCGCTTTTGCGGCCTGATCCGGAAGACCTGCCTTTTCGCACAACTGATCGGATTTCAAGAGTTGTTCCAGGGCTTTATCGTAATTCCCCTGATCAAGGTACACATTTGCTTCACCGTTAATACAGGCATTGATTCCTCCGGCATCGTTCAATTCCTCGAAAATGGACTTCGCTTTCTGCAGTTTTTTCAGCGACTGATCATATTCTCCACGGGATGTATGATAGATCGCGTAGCGCATGTAGCAGTTGGCCTCACCTTTACGATAGTTCAACTTCTTCGCCAGTTTCAACGCTTTTTCAAGTTGTACCAATCCCCGATCGGGTTCCTTCGCAAAGAGCAACCTGAACATCTCGCTTCGTGCATTCACCTCGTTGGTATCTCCTTTTTCTTTGGCAATTATTTTTTCCAGTTGATCCAATTCGCTATCCTGACCAAATGACTGGCAACTCATCAGCATTAAGGCGAAAAAGAGTAAAAACCTCCGAGATCCGTCGGACAGGAAATTAAATGAATACATGGTCAATCGTTTGTGCACGGCTATCATGTCAAAAGTGAAAATTACCAGCGAAGATAGTTAAACCTTTAATGCTCATCACCCTGCCTGTACAACTGGTCCATTAGCGGTGCTATTCGATCAACCCGAATTATCCGTTGGCATTTATACTGTCATTTCTGGCGATCTGCAAAGGGGATTTAATCTGAAATTACTTCGCCAATTTGAGTATCCTGAAAGCTCCCCTAAGAACAATGACAAATACAATTGAACCAACAATAAGATCGGGTAGTCTATTTGCCAATACACTTACCAGTATACCTGCCAGGATGACTCCCGCATTAATGATAATGTCATTGCTTGTAAAGATCATGCTCGCCTTCATGTGGACTTCTTGTGACCTGGCTTTTTGCAGCAAGTAAAGACATAGCCAATTAGCCACTAATGCAAAGCATGAAACCACGATCATAACAAGGGAGTCAGGTATATCCTCCTCAACGAAATAACGTCTGAACACTTCCGCAATCCCAATGAGGGCCAAAAGTATCTGAACGTACCCACTTAATTTTGCGATTCTTTTCTTCCGTGCGAGTACGGCTCCTACGGCAAACAAGCTCAATCCGTAAACAAAGGAATCCGAAAGCATATCCAGGCTATCAGCCACCAGTCCCATGGAACGGGAGACGAGTCCGAACGTTATTTCCACAAGAAAGAACACAAAATTAATCAGGAGTACCTGCCACAGTAATTTCGACTGAAGTTTAGCATCACTCTCGACCTTTTCATCGCTTTCTTCGGTTTTTATCAGTTCCGTATCGAGTGACAATGATTCCAAAGAGTTCAGAATAGACTTGTCGTTCTCTTCATGATAAACAATGAGCTCCCTGTCTTCAATTTTGAAATCGAGTTTTGCAATTGTTCCATGCTTTTCGAGTTTCATTCGAATTAAATTCTCCTCGGATGGACAATCCATTTTCCTGATATGAAAAAGGCTTTTCTTCATTCAAATCAATTTTCCGTGCCTGTTGTTACCGGTCTATAGAATCAATTTTTGTTTATTCTTCCAATGGTCGATCGCTTTTTCCAACAGGATTCTTTGGTCATCATTCCCTGCAAGCCCAAGTGCTTTGAATTTCAAAAAATCAATCACGCATGCTACCTGTTCTTCATTCAACAGAGAAAAACGCTCCAAATCAAATTCACGCATTTGACGTCCAACTTTACTTTCGTCGTCAAGATAGTTCAAAACTGAAGTCAGATGAAACTCCATATCGGGTGCGGATCCCTGAACAGGTCTCTCATCAAACATTCGTTCTACTGCATCTTCAAAATATTCCAAATCAAGCAGAAGAAATACCGGTAGGTGAAACCTCATCCCTTCAGCATCAAAAAATGAAATTGAATCCCAATAGCGATACAAGTGACTCACCGGAATTTTATCCCAGTTTTCTGTTTCGTCCCGACTTCTATACTCACTTCTCTCCTCCGGAGATGCGTACATATCTATTGCCTGAGCTTCAATCAACCCTACCCCTTTTTCGAGTTTCACATCCTTAAAGGCAAGGAGGATTTGTTGTATTAACTCTTCTCGTTTCATGTTCATTCGTGCATGGAGGCATTCTGAAGATCTATCCTTTGAATATCCGGCACAGCATCTCACCAAATCAGATCACTGATCCTTAGACTTATAGTATTTTTTGATGTGCTTGCTTAAAGCTCGTCCTCTATGTTTTCGTTCCGACTCGGAAGAGTCAAAATATTGTTGTTCTCGCTGGAGGCGCAAAAAGTTATCGTAATCTTCCTGAGAGATTTCATCATTTTTCAATGCCGCAAGAACTGCGCAACCTGTTTCATTGAGATGTTTACAGTCGCTGAATTTACACCCTGCAGCAATTCTTGTGATCGAATCAAATACCTCTTCAATTCCTGAATCATTTACGACGATCCCCACTTCCCGCATCCCCGGATTATCTATGATCATCGCCCCATTCTCAAGCACGATCAACTCACGGTGACTGGTCGTGTGCTTCCCCCTCACACTACTTTCACTTATCGATGATGTCGTCATCCTGTCTTCACCGGACAATTTGTTGATCAGTGTACTTTTTCCAACACCGGAAGACCCCAGCAAACAATAGGTGTGATTCGGTTTAAGCAAACTTCGGAAAGCATCCAGTCCGGTATCGTTTTCGCAACTAGCCAGGTTGATTTCAACGCGCGGAATACGGGCCCTAATTTGTGCTGTAAGTTCATCCAATCGCTCTTTGTCAATAAGGTCAACCTTGCTTAATACAATAACGGGCTCTATTTTGGCATCCAACACGATTGTAAGGTATCTCTGAATCCTATTTACACTGAAGTCTCTATCGACGGCAACTACAATAAAGGCCGTATCAATATTTGTGGCGATTAATTGCCTCTCCCCCTCTTTTCCTACGGCCTTTCTCTCCAGGGAATTCTTTCTTGGCAGAATCTTGTGAATGATTCCCTTTCCCTTGTCGAACTCCTGAAATATGACCCAATCTCCAACTGCGGGAAAATCGTTTCTGCTTTCCGCTTTATATCTCATCTGCCCAAGAATCTCAGCATCGTATTCTCCATCGGGATTTCTCAGGACATATCGCTCCTTGTGTTCCAGCGTAACCCTGCCGACTTTAAAACCTTCATATTCATCCGGGAGGAGATATGATTCCATTTCTTCCGTATAAACTGGCGCAAAAGACTTCATACCTTTAAAGGTATCGAAAAAGGACACTGGTGTATTCGAATGGATTTGAAAAAATACGCCTGATTCCTGACCCAACCACCATCGTGTTCATCTCTTCTCTGAAACTAAGGCGAACCAAATTAAGACCGAATAAGTTTGTTCATGGCAGCAACCAAACTGAGTTTATCGTTTAATGACAGCGCTTTTGCAAAGTTTTTGAATTTTGCATCTACTAAAGGCTTCAATCTCTTCAACTCAGCTTTGCCTTCTTTAGTCATTTTTACTCGTTTGGCTCGCTTGTCTTCTGCGTCGTCGAATTCCTCTATTAGTCCCTTGGATAAAAGTCTTTTTATGATTTCAATCCCGGTTGGAGCTTCCAGATTATGAATTTCGATGAGTTCCATTTTCCGAAAAGAATCTGCCTGCTCCAGGTGTAATAAAAAACTGTAACCATCCAATGAAGAAAGCGGTGATTCAGCTATAACCTCCTTTGTTTGTCTTTTAATTGATTTGTTCAGCATTGAAATTTGAAATGCCAACATCAAGTCCAATTGTTCTTGATGACCATCAGATTCTTCGGATTCGAAATACTTTCCACTCAACCAAACAACAAAGTCTTCCATAGCGCCGGAATTGTTGTTTTTATTGAATTCTTCTACTAAATCAATGAGATTATGTAATAGTTCGGTCCTCATGCTTAAGCAATGTTATTGAACAAATTTAATTCTTTTTATTGTGTTTTTGAAATAAAACCATACTTTTACATCAAAAACATAGTAATAAATTAAAAATACAATGAAAATGAAAGAAGCAACGTATACGTTTGTATCCGTTTCCACAGCGAAACAAGGCATGCTGGACGAATTGATTGAAATTGCATCAGGACCAACAAGAAAAATGGACGATAAGGTTCCTGGTTTACTTGCATATCAAGTGAGTGTTGACAGGGGCCGAAACTCTGTTATTGTTTGGGCCACCTTTGATACTAAGGAATCTCTCTACGATTTCTTAGAGACAGAACAAGGAAAAGATGACCATGGTGAAAATGAAAGCATGGAAAGTATAGCCACTTTCCAGATGTATGATTGTGAGCCAGTGTCAGCACGTTTAGAATCAAAAGAAAATTAAAGCCATGAATAAACTATTAATCGGAATGATTGCGTTGGCAGCCATCGCATCATCTTTCTCTCAATCTTCAACTGAAGATAAAACGCAGGAAACTTCAAATGCGAATCATGGGCACCATGCCAAATCTGACATGAATCCGACATATACTTTCATGTCAATTTCCACAGCCAAGCCAGGAAAATTGGATGATCTGGTTAGGATTGCTTCAGCACCGAGTGAATTAATGGATGAGCATCTTGATGGCTTGATCGCAAGACAAGTAAGTGTAGATACCGCAAGAAATTCAGTGGTTGTTTGGGTGACATTTGATAGCAAAGAAACGCTATACAATCATTTAGAGACGGAGCAAGGTCAGAAAGAACATGGCGACCAGGCTGAAATGGATTCAATCATTGCCACATTCACCATGTACGACCTAACACCAAAGTCACAAAGATTGACACCTAAACATTAGCCTATCGAATCAAAAAAACCCTGTATCACAGTGATACAGGGTTTTCTTTTTAAATGTATCCGGAGCGGGAGTTACTCCCGTTGGTCGGGCTTCTACGCTGCGCTTCGAGGTGAACCCGGTGGGTTCTGCGTCCCGCAAATAAAAAAGCCCCAGCATTTTGCTGAGGCTTTGTACCCGGAGCGGGACTTGAACCCGCACGCCCAAAAAGGGCACAGGATTTTAAGTCCGGCGTGTCTACCAATTCCACCATCCGGGCGGGTCCCCGGCGTGCTATCCCCCGATAGCTATCGGGGTCCACTATCCGGGCAAATAATCCGCCGGACGGGCGGATTATACAAAAGGCCCGTTAACGGGCCTTTTGTGGTTTGGCGAGCGAGAAACGGGATTCGAACCCGCGACCCCAACCTTGGCAAGGTTGTGCTCTACCAACTGAGCTATTCTCGCTTATGAGGTACTACTTCCAATTAAAGAAGTAATTCCTGAATCGAGCTCTACCATCCCGATAACTATCGGGAGAGCTATTCTCGCTTGTGTCCACCTTCCGTTTGAAGGGGGCGACAAATGTAAAAAGAAATTTGAAATTCTGTTTCCTCTGAGCAAAAAATAACAAAAAAACGGAGAACGATTTTACCGCGTTCTCCGCTCCGGATAGTGAATTTCGGCAGGTAAATTTATTGTCAGGTGATCAAAAATTCACTAACGACAATCTGTTTTGTATTGCCCGGGAAGCTCCCCGTAAACATAGGATGATCCATAGCTACTTCCATTGTAATCCTGGTGAACAATAAAATTTTTCCAGGAACAGGCTCCGTTCTTATCCATGATCACCACACACTGCATTGTTCTCCTCAGAATCTGGCCCATACTTCCACGCACTATTTCCCAGTCATCCGATTGTGCATACGCTGAATTTACCGCTTGCGGCCATCTTTTCTGAACCGCCCATTTTCGAATGATCTCATTGATCACCTCATTCTCCGAAGCATCCAGTTTTCCTGTTGGAGGAAGTGGCTTGGCACTGGCATTCGAAACGGCCTCACATCTTTTTCGTACAGCTACTTCAACCAGTTTCTCATACTCCGCACGATTGTTAATCAAGGCTTCAATTCGTGCCTTGTCTTTTCCAAGAATAAATTCACGCACAAGTGACTCCACAGGATATACTTTACCACCTTTCGATGGGGTATTGGATTTGGTTGCTCGTTTCACAGTAGTACACCCAAGATCCATACTTGTTGCCGGGTTCACAATAAATAATCCTGGCTCAAGCTGAATTAAAGTGGCAGTCGTCAGGCAACTTGGCCCAACATTGCTCATTTCAAACACCACAAGATCTCCGTTTTTTACAGCATCTATGATGCTCGCGCCTGGTGATCCTTTCATCGATCTCGATGCCTCGTCGTAATTTAATTCAATGGTTGTGGTCTGTTCATCAAACTTGATTTCCACCGACTCAAAGGTTCTTTTCCATGGATGTTCCAGACTTGCGTCGTAATTCGGTTCTCCCACGTAATAGGTTCCTGAAATGTCCTGAGCACACATGTTAAATGCCCAACTGAATACTGATAAGATTAAAATACTTCTCATAGCGTTTTTGTTATTGTTTGATAAATTTTGATTGTAACCCGGATTCGGTTTGAAGCAGGTAAATTCCGTTGGAAAGTGTGGATACCGATAAGTGATGTTCCTGTTTTGACACTGATCGCATCACAAGCCTACCCGTTTGATCAATTATTGAAACCGCTTCAGGTTGTTCAAGAATTACATTTAGGATCTGGCTGGAAGGATTCGGGTAGACGGTCAACGTTGACATCATTTCTTCCAGTCCTGCCGGTGAACAATTCAAAACATACGCAGGTGACACTACATTTGTAGTTGTACCATCACCACAAACTCCGCGATCATTTCTTCCCCACGTAGCCAATCCTGTACTTGTAACGACACTTGAACTGAAAATCCCCATAGTAACCAATTGCGGATTGTTCAACTGAGGCCACTGATACGGAGAAAGAACATCATTGGTAGTCGTTGGATCTGCCTGGTAATACCCGTTCTTTCCGCACGTGTAGACGGAGGTTCCTGTGTGGTAAATCGTACTGTTTTCTCCACAGGCAAAACCTGTAATATTTGTCGCCAATGAATAGGGGTCCGCGCACATCAATGAGCTTCCGTTGCCAACCTGCCCGTTCGAATTTCCTCCCCAACTGTACAGATAGTTCTGAGAAGTCAGTCCTACAGTGTGATAGAATCCTGCATCAATATCTGTGAAATCGGTAATTGAAGTTACCTGCATGAAGGTAGTGGAAGACGCATAACCTCCATTTCCGAATTGACCAAAATCATTATTTCCTGTGGCATATAGTGTTCCATCATTCTTCAGGGCCGCACCATATTGCAGACCGCCAACAGCATCCTTCCAGTCTGTTGCTCCATCCACCAGCGTAAGTGCATTGTAATCTCCCGCAGTAATGATCCCAAGTTGATTGTAGCTGTTATCCCCGCAACCATACAAATTACCATTTGTGGCAACCGCATAGGAAGTATAACTCCCGCATCCGATTGCCTTCCATCCTCCGGAAATAAACGCAGGCTCATAACGCGTGTTATAATCTCCGGTCCCAAGCTGTCCGTTTGAATTGTAGCCCCAGGCGTAAAGGTCTCCATTGCTTTTTAAAGCCATTGTATGATACCCGCCACAGTCAAAATCCACCCAATCGATATCCGTTCCTATTTGGGTAGGCGTGAGAATATGTCCCTGAGGAATTGTGATGATTCCGCATTCACCAGAGGTGTTGGAGCCCCACCCCCATAGGGTACCATCATCAGCTAGTGCAATGGTGTGTTGCTCACCTGACACTATTTTAGTAAAGCACTGTGCATGTGCAAAATGAAGACTGGAGTAAATCACTCCAATAGAGAGTAGCAATTGTTTCATTTGTTTTCTTTTTCGCGAAGATATACCCCGAACGAGTCCTCTTTTTTTAGACTTGCTTACCAGCTTTATTCATCTTCTGAGTGGTCGCTTCAAATTTCTAAATGAAACTTCTCGTGAGGGATTTAGCAGTACATTTGCTTCATGAGCAAATTATTTGTTCTCTCCACTTTCTTTTTCTGGGCTGTAATTGCTTTCGCACAATTTAATCCGCGGGCAATAAGTATCACCCATGATGACGGACTGGCTTCAAATACCATCTTCGATATATTTCAGGATGATGACGGGGCTATACTCATAACTACCAGCCAGGGATTACAACGTTATAATGGCGTTGAATTCAAAATGATTACCTCTCAGGTTCTGGGAGCACTCACGCCAATCGGTAACAAACAGTATGTTGGGAGAACATTCAGCGATTCGCTCGCCCTCATTCGAAGTCCGTTTACTTATCAGGGGCTGGATGCTTCACTTCCGGATGAAGTTGGTTTTTCCTCTTTTATTACCAGTAATCAGGATGTCTTTCGCTTGATTGGCTCCCGTATCATTCACTTCTCCCACAACGGAGAAATGATCAATAAACTTCTCTACAGATCGGGAAATACCAACAGGATCGGTCCAGCAATTTGTCATGGAGACAACATCTATATGATCACTGGAGCATCCTTAAAAAAACTCAACCTGAAATCCGGAGAAGTACAAACGACGGAACATCCGGATTTTGAATACACCACCTTCATTCAAAATAACGGTCGACTGCAGTTATTTTCAAATACATCTGCGTCTGTGTTTCGTCTGGAAAACAATCTGCCGGTTCGCATCAGGGAATCGATTTTCGGAGATCTTAAAACCAAGTTCACCGTTTCCCAGCAAATGCCGAATGGTGATATCCTGATCGGAACCTACAGCGGGCTGTTTCACTACGACAAAAACTGGCATCTTAAATACCACCACTACCCTTCCGAAATTATTTCTGCCCTGCAGCTTGACCGCGAAGGCAATTTATGGATCGGGACCATGCACAATGGAATCCATCTTGTTTCCAACCTGAAGGAACTCGAGTTAAATGCCATCCAGCTCCCGGGGAAGAATGTCCACTTTTCAAAAGTATGTGAGGTCCCCGGCGGTTTCGTTCTGGGTAGTTACAGCGGTAAAATATATCACCTGGATTATTCGGGCAATTTGTTGTTTGAGCACCAATTTCCATACAACAGTGAGATTCAATCCATACACTTTGATTCGGCCCGAAATGAACTTTACGTTTTTTGTCAATCCCTGTTTAAATTCAATTGGGACACCCGGAAAGTAGTGGAAAACTTCGGCCAGAAACACGGTCCGGCAAAAGCCATGGCAAACCTGAATAACGAGCTCTACGTCGGAACAAATGCCTCCATGACTGCAGTCCGCTCCGACATATCCCAAAAAACACCATGGATAACGCAACTCATTGCAGGAGATTCGTTGCTCTACGCTATTTCCGTGGATGGCCTGCTCGTTTTTGACAGCCAACTCAAGCGTTTAAATTCAAACTATGCAAGCAACAGGGAGGTATTTACAAAGATCCGCCGTATAAAAAAAGTGAAGAATCTGATTTACGTGGCCGACGACCACAGCATTTTTCTGTTAAGCGATCACCCGCAAAAAATGCTGGAATTCAGAGACGGCCGTATTCATTCCTTTTGCATTCATGACAACTTTGTCTTTATCGAAACCGATGGAAAAACACACCGTTATGACCTGGTGAGCAAAAAATGGGAAAGAGACTTCATTGTCAACAACGAACTCGCTATTGACCTGTTTGTTCACGGAAACTACCTGTACATAACGGGAATGCAGACGATTCAAAAAATTCCATTGAACAGTACGAGACAAACACATACTTCCCGGCTTTTTATCCGGAAAACCAATGGTAGTTTTCATCAGAATAAAATGGGGTTCACCTCATCAAGTGCAAATAACGTTCTTTCTCTTGATTTTGAACTATTGCCGAACTACACTGCCAGCCATCGCTTCATCAGATATCGCCTGAAGGAACTAACCGATAAATGGACCTATCTGCCGAAAAATGAATCATTGATCAAAGAAAGCCGCTTACCTATTGGAAGATTTACGCTGGAAGTTCAATACAGTTTTGATGGAAATAACTGGCAGCCCGGAAAAAACATCCAACTACAGATTACACCACTTTTCTATCAAACCTGGTGGTTCAGACTCCTGATCGTTGTATTGATCGGTTTTCTTATTTTCTTATTTGTACGACGCCAATTCAGGGTCTTGAAAAGAAAAAGTGAAGAGCGCCTTGAAAAAGAACGCCTCAAACGTAAAGCCATCAGTTCCGAATTAAAGGCACTTCGGGCGCAGATGAATCCGCACTTCATATTTAACAGCCTCAGCGTTATTCAAACCAAAA
>JBNKYR010000139.1:0-10424 GCA_050300995.1 Crocinitomicaceae bacterium
CCATTGCCAAACCCCTGTTCCATAAGGAAAAAATCACGCAGTCCAAATGAAAATTTAATTTTCATCTGATCGAAGATCTGAAAGCCCGATGCATCATTCTTATTATAAAATGCATTTTCCCGTTTCGCCAGAGACTTGTTTTTCTCAGTGATACTATTTAGCAGCTTCTGAGTCTTTTCAAATAGTTGCTGAGACGCCTTTGAATCTCCTTGCCGGGCATATTTTTGCAGATTGATGAAAAACTGTGTTTCCAAATAACCTGTGTACAGTTCATCCACTCCTGCCCGATCCATTTGCTCAACAGAAAGTGGTTCTTCACCGAACACATCCAATTCAACCAATGATTCGATGGTCATATCTCCTTCATCCATATAGGCTATATAACCGGGAAGATTTTGATATATCGAATAATCAAAGGATTCCATATCCGCTAAAAACTCACTGTTGAGTTTTTCTTCAAGGACCTCATCCGTTAGCTTCGATTCAATTGATGCTACAGTGTTGTTGGTTTGTGTTGTAGTCTGATTTCTCCGATTTTGTTGCTCCCTTTGGTGTTTTTGCTGACGTTTAAGCTGTTCCTTTCTTTGCTCCTTTGCTTGCTGATTTGCAAGGGCCTGTTGTTGTTGAAGTAACTGCTGCTGTTGCTGTTGTCGCTGTAATTGCTGTTGTTGTTGCTGTCGCTGTTGTTCCTGTTGCTGAGACCTTTGAGCAGTAATATTGATTGATTGCATATTCACTTGCTGCCCCCAACTCAACAAGGATGACATCAGCATATTCAACGAGATAATCAGTCTAATTGTCCATTTACTCATACTTTCAAATGTAAAACTTTAAAATAAACCCAAAATCAAATTCACCTCTCCCTTTCGATTGTGCTATGAGCTCGAAATCAGATCGCAACGTTATTTCCCTGTCGGATCAACACCCCATGCAGGATTATCTTTAAGTGGCCGAACAATGATGCTTACGATGTAAAAATCGGATCATCATTAATATTGAAATTATGGAAAGACCGGGAAGTATACACACTGGTGAAATTCCAAAAGAGGAACACCTGACCCCGCATGTTATTGCTGCTTAAAGTACACATGGCATTGCCAGGGATAAATGAATCTTTCGATAAATCTTAGCAGTCACAGTAAAGGAACACCTTATAACAACGTCTAAGACAACATATCGTTCAGAGAAACTCATAGAAAATGTCCCTTGAATTCAAAAGACTTACAGAAGTTGAAAAATCAGACATTACGGATCTGATGAACAATGAACTCGTTAGAAAACACATGCCTTTATTGACCGATGAGTTTACTGAAGAGGACTGCGAAAAATTTGTGGCAACCAAAGAAAAACATTGGAGCGATTTCGGTTTCGGACTGTGGGCGTTCATGGTCGATAACCAATTTGCGGGGTGGGGTGGAATCCAGTACGAAAACAGTGAGGCAGATTTAGCGCTGGTCTTGCATCCAAAGTACTGGGGATTCGGGAAAGCTATTTACCGGGAAATAATCAATAAGGCATTTCATGAATCCGGGGTTAAATCTGTAACGGTCTTATTTCCTCCAACCAGAACACGTGTCGCCGGACTTTTACAACTGGGGTTCGAAGAAGATGGTGAATTAGAAATTAACAATGAACCATTTATCAGGTACAGACTCAACAATCCTGCTGAACTAAATTAAAGTAACCAACGCTGGCAGTGCCCACAACAATTGTGTCGGGGCATATCCGCGAATCGTTGCATGACCATTTAAATCATATCCGGGAAAATCGTCCATCCATTCACGAAAATCGTCCATTTTATACCGGCAGTACACACCCCACCTTTGTAATGTCATATTGACAAACAATTTTTAAACCGAATTAAAATGGAAAATTTAATGAAAACGGAATTTCGTGTTCCTGCAAGAAATGAAGTGTCTCCCATCAATCAGGAGATCTTTGACAATTTGAACAATGCCCTGGGGTTTGTTCCCAATCTTTATGCTACAATAGCCTATTCGGACAATGGTCTCAAGAAGTACCTCGACTTCCAAAATGCCAAAACGTCGTTGTCGAACAAGGAAAAGGAAGCCGTAAACCTGATTGTCAGCCAGGTAAACGGATGCATCTATTGCCAAAGCGCGCATACTGTGTTGGGAAAAATGAACGGATTTGATGACAATCAACTGCTGGATATCCGAAGAGGAAAAAGTGAGAACCCCAAACTGAATGCTTTGGTAAAATTGGCGGCGGACATTACCGAAAACAGAGGCAATGCAAGCAACGAAAATGTGGAGAACTTCTTTGCACAAGGCTACACAAACGAAAATCTTGTTGATCTCATCCTTCAGGTAAGTGACAAGACGGCAATGAACTATTTACACAACCTTACAAAAGTTCCGGTTGATTTTCCGATAGCCGAAAGTTTGTAAGCGTTAGAATTCAAAGTGGGAGTTCAAATCGCATGATTCCCACTTTGAATTTGCTAAAATTGTGATGAAATGGATCAGAAAGAAAAAAGATATCCGCTCCCCCCCTTTACATGGGAGACCGCACTCGAGAAAGTTCAAAAAGCAGAGGATGCATGGAATAGCAAAGACCCTGTGAGTGTTTCGAAAGCATATACCGTCAATTCCGAATGGAGAAACCGGACTACGTTTATCAACGGACGCGAAGAGATCGTCCTGTTTTTGACCGAAAAATGGAAAAAGGAAAGGAACTATAAATTAAAGAAAGAACTTTGGGTCTTCCGGGAAAACAGAATGGCAGTAAGGTTTGAGTATGAATATCAGGATGAAAACGACCAATGGTACAGAGCCTATGGAAACGAACTCTGGGAGTTTGACGAAAACGGACTGATGCAAAAACGGTTTGCAAGCATCAACGACTTAAAAATTGATGCCAGCGAGAGGAGATTAAGCTGATATTTGAATTATGATGGACAACAACAATTTTACCTTCATCGACCCGCAAACGGGTAATCTCGCTTTCAAACTATCCTATTTTGAAAAAGAGAATCCTTTTGACCACATTCAGCGATTGAACTACTATTCGATGATTTGGGTAAAAAGGGGAACGGGCGAAGTAAAAGCCGATTTCTCCAATTATACCTTCAAAGAGAATACGTTGTTTTCCTTTTCACCATACCAGCCTTTCATGTTCGATGTCGAAACTGAGACAAGCGGTTGGGTGATCAATTTTCACCCTGATTTCTTTTGCATCCATAAGCACCACAAAGAAGTGGCTTGCAATGGCGTACTGTTCAATAACATTTACGATCCGCCCTTTGTTTCGGTGAATGAGAAATCAGAAACGAATTTTGAAATGATCATCGGCCAGATCAGATCTGAAATGCAAAAGCCTGACCTGGCACAGTACGAATTATTGATCTCCTACCTGAAAATATTCTTGATTTCGGCATCAAGACTAAAAGCAGAACAACAACTTGAAGCGGGAAAAGCAACAAAGGAAAATGAAGAACCCTTCATTTTGCAAAATCTGAAAAACTACATTGAGCGCCACTACAGAACCAAACATTCCGCGAGTGACTACGCAGAAATGCTATCCATCACGCCAAAAGCGTTGACCAAACTGACCAAGGCGCATTTCAACAAAACCCTGACCGACCTGATTGCTGAGCGCATCATTATTGAAGCGAAAAGAGAATTGTATCTGACCAATAAAACTGTCAAGGAAATCGCCTATGAACTAGGCTATAACGATGAATACTACTTCAGTAGATTCTTCAAAAAGAATGCGGATGTCTCACCGCAACTCTATCGGGAAACGGTTGGCTTTGACAGAGCTTCCGTCGTTTAAATCCAAACAAAGATTGTCCGGGGAGTAGAATCTGACTGGCACCAAATTCCGGACAGGTAATGAACCAATAGGAAAAAATGCAATTGCAGAATATTGTATAATTTACACTTATGAAAACGACACCCGCGCACGATGAAAGAATCGCAAAAATGACATTTGCGTCGGTATATCCGCATTACATCCAAAAAGTGGAGAAAAAAGGCAGAACAAAAGAAGAGTTACATCAGGTAATTGAGTGGCTGACCGGATTTGATGAGCAAAAACTTCAGGACCAGGTCGACGAAAAAGTCACGTTTGAAGAATTCTTCAGGAATGCCCGATTGAATCCTAATGCGGAGCTGATTAAAGGGGTGATCTGCGGCTATCGAATAGAGGAAATCGAGACTCCCCTGACAAAACACGTACGGTACCTGGATAAACTTGTTGACGAGTTGGCGAAAGGTAAATCGATGGAGAAGATTCTTAGAAGCTAGAGCGTATTGGGATATATAGAGATCGCTTTCAGAAGCTCATCCCCTAAAGGAATTTTTCACCACTTCATACCATTGCAAACAAAAAACCGCCCTTTCGGACGGTCCCCTTTGGCATTAGGAAAGATCTTATGGTGTTTTTTCGATCACCGTCGCTACCACACGGAATCCAACGGTAGGATCAGGTTTATCAAAAGGCTTGATGCTTTCATTGCGAATATCATACCCGGGAGAACGCCAGTCGCCACCCACCGCGTAGTCACCATCAGCGATCAGCTCCGCAGCATTTCCGTTCATGTTGTATAGCCCAAAATCGTTCGGAAAATAGGATTTGGCCGGGGCAAGAACATCTGTATGATCGTTTGCCGCTATCAAATGCGAGGGAAACCGGTCTTTGCTCACTTCCAACGCTCCGGTTTCCGGGTTTCGTGTGATGTTTTCGGCTCCTACCGCCAGGAAATTGGCCAGGTAGCATCCTTTCGCATTGCGCAGGTACGGACCTCCCCAGGCATACGTGCTGTAGTGAAGTCCGCCACTCGCTGCACGGATCCATTCGGCACGGGTGGGTAAACGGAAACGAAGATGCAATTCGCCGTTGGACATTTCTTCGTACTTCCCGCTCAACCAATTACAAAACAATTCTGCCCCTTCCCGGGTAACATTCACCACCGGGTATTGCCGGTAGGCGGGATGACTATGGTAATATTGCCGGTACGGCTCATTGTAGGCATAATCGGTGGTCCAGCCCGAACTGTCGTACAGCGCGATACGGTACTTTTCCAATTCACCCTTTTGCTTCAGGTCGCGCAAAAACTCGTCGTACATGGCATTCGTGATCTCGGTACTACTGATGTAGAATGCCTGTACCGAAACAGTATCCTGACCAATCAGGGATTTTCCGGAAGGTACGTAGCTACAGAAACT
Organism: Crocinitomicaceae bacterium; assembly: GCA_050300995.1. Classification (GTDB taxonomy): domain Bacteria; phylum Bacteroidota; class Bacteroidia; order Flavobacteriales_D; family Crocinitomicaceae; genus UBA4466. Next base: position 5,193 of record JBNKYR010000139.1, read on the forward strand.
CTCCAGCATTTTCTGCGCGTATTTTGCGGAAGGTTTATGACTGGCAGGACTGAAAGCCACAAGTCCGATGCTTGAAAGCAAAATAAGGAGTATGAAATAGCGCATAAGTGATGAGTTTGAGGTTTTGGTGATGTAACGACACCGTTCAGATTGGTTACGGAATTTCTCCCTAAGTTTGTGAAAACACGAGGTGTGAACGTATTGCTGACCCTGGACTACGAACTCTTTTTCGGTAACATACCCGGAAGTGCCGAAAAGTGCATCCTGGAACCCACGCGGCGTTTGATGGAAATTGCACAGCGTACCGGTGCCCGCATGACCTTCTTTGTGGATGCCGGATACCTCTTCCAACTCCGGGAATTGTGTGAAAAGCACCCGGAATTGCATGATGAACTGGAAGTGGTTTCCGCACAGATCAGAGAACTTGTAAAACAGGGACACGACTGCCAGTTGCACATTCATCCGCACTGGGAAGATGCTCATTATGAAAGCGGGAAGTGGACCTTCCCCGTAGAGCGTTACAAACTATCCGACTTTTCCAAAGAAGAAGCTGCATCCATTTTCGACAAGTACGCTGCGGCGCTCACCGATATTTCCGGGCAAAAACTCCACTCCTACCGTGCCGGTGGTTGGTGCCTTCAGCCTTTTGAGCACGTGCGGGAGGCATTTATGAAAAATGGCATTCAACTGGATTCCACTGTTTTTCCAGGTGGCTTCAACCGCAACGAAGTCTACGACTACGATTTCAGACCGGTGCACTCGAATGAAGCCTATCGCTTCGATCAGGATCTGTGTGTTTCATCGGAAAACGGTTCTTTTCTGGAATTGCCGATTGCTTCTCATAGCTATTCCCCCTGGTTTTTCTGGCAGTTGTACGGCTGGGGACGTCTGATCCCTTCCCGACATAAACCAATCGGAGATGGTTACCCCATCAGCACCTCCGGCGAACGCACCAAACGATTGACAAAAAGCAGCCGACTCCCGGTCTCACTGGATGGTTATTTTGCACGCTCGCTGCATCAGGCATTGAAGAAAAACAAAGCAGAAGATTTTGTAGTGATCGGACATCCGAAAGCCTGCACCGTGTATTCACTGGAGCAACTGGAAAAATTTATTCTCCGCAACAAAGACACCCACCGCTTTATCAGCTTTAGTGAGCGGCTGGAGCAAGGCTCGTGAGATCTTCCCAAAAACCAGGGTAACTTTTCGAAACCGCCTCGGCGCCTTCAATAACAATCCCCCCCGGAATCCGCGTTCCGGCAATCGACAGGCACATAGCCATCCGATGATCTTCATGTGAGTTGACCCGACCACTGTGCAAAGGTGTCCCGCCATAGATATGCATTTCGTCTCCCTTCAGTTCGATAGTCAGCCCCAGTTTTCCGAATTCTTCCTGTAAGGCTTTCCCGCGATCACTTTCCTTATTTGCCAGACGTCCCAGACCTTTGATCACGGATACACCCGGACAGAATGCCGCCAGGGTCACGAGCGCCGGAAAAAGATCAGGGCAATGCGTAGCATCGAATGTAAACGCACGAAGGGATGTTGCATTAACAGCCAGTTCCTCTGCGTTCCAGTGCACTTCACAACCTGCAGATTCAAGTGCCTGAAGCAAAGCCTTGTCCGCCTGTAAACTCTCTTTTTGCAAACCGGCAACCTTCACCGGGTGACCGATCGCAGCGGCTGTTAACCAGTAGGCAGCAGCACTCCAATCTCCTTCAATTGTGTACGCCGTTGCCCGATACTGCTGATTTCCGGAAATACAAAACGTGTCCTTCTCATCTTCAACAATCCGGATTCCAAATGTTTCCAGCGTAGAAAGCGTCATGTCCACGTAAGGACGACTGGTCAGGCCGTTGACCTTTAAGATACTGTCTTCGTCCACCAGCGGCAAGCCCATCAGTAATCCTGAAACGTACTGGGATGAGGCACTTCCATTGGCCTCCAGGTTCCCTCCTCTCAATCTTCCGCTTAACCGCAAAGGGAGATGTCCTTCATTCAATGCAGCGGCGACTCCCCACTTCGGGAAAGATTCGGTGAAGAACGAATGCGTTCGTCGTAAAATTGACCCTTCCCCGGTCAGTTCGTAACGACCGTGATGTGCCGCACAAACTCCGGCCATCAGGCGTAGCCCAAGACCGCTTTCACCGCAATTCAGGTACAATTGTTCAGGGAAATTTGTAGTTCCGGTGATCACAAGAGACTCTCCTTCTTCATACACCTCAGCGCCGAACTGGCGGATATTCCGTATCATCGCCCGGACATCGTTGCTTGTTCCGGTATGAGATAACACTGATTGTCCGTTTGCAAGACCGGCGGCAAGAATAGCCCGCTGCGCATCACTCTTCGATGGAGGCACAATCACCCGACCGGCCAGAACAACCGATGGGATCTCTTTATTCATCCTCCTCGCTTTTCCCAGGATTCATCACCGCCGTTTGGTGTCGGATGGATTCCTGGTGAATGGCGTCCATCAACTTACGGACGAAACGTCGTGAAAGCCGATAGTCACCACTCTTCGACAAACGGAAATTGATCAGGTTCCGCCAGTGCTCCTGTTGCAGAATCGTAATGTTGTTCTCCCGCTTCAGGCGCCCTACTTCTTCACTCAGCTGCATCCGCGTGCTGAGGAGATCGAACAAACGGTCATCGAGATCGCTCACCTTCATACGGATATCGGCAATCTGCGAGGCCACATCCGTAGAAACCTCCTGCGAACGAAGCACCAGGGCATCCAACATTTTCCCCAGCGTTTGTGGAGTAATCTGCTGTGCCGCATCCGACCAGGCGTTTTCCGGATCGCGATGTACCTCGATCATCAGCCCTTCGAAATTGAGGTCGAGTGCCTTTTGACTTACTTCGGCCAGAAGATTTCGGTTACCAGTAATATGACTTGGGTCGCACAACATCGGGATGTGCGGTAAGTTTTCCTTGAAGGCGATTGGAATCTCCCAACTTGGAACGTTTCGGTATTTCGCGTGGTTGTACACTGAAAATCCGCGGTGAATGGCGGTCAGATCAGTCAGCCCCACCTGTTCGAAGCGTTCAAAGGCACCCATCCAGAGTTGGAGGTCCGGATTCACGGGATTTTTGATCATCACCGGGATGTCTGTTCCGGCCAGTGCATCTGCTATTTCCTGGACGGCAAAAGGGTTCACGGTTGTTCGCGCTCCAATCCACAACACGTCGACCCCGGCACTTAATGCGAGTTCAACGTGACGCGCGTTGGCTACTTCGGTAGTGGTCGGCAATCCTGTTTCGCGACCGGCATTTACCAGCCATTCCAAACCAACCTCACCGATCCCTTCGAATGAATTAGGACGGGTACGCGGCTTCCAGATCCCGGCACGCAACACATGTGTCCTTCCTCCTTCACTGATCTGCCGTGCCGTTTCTATCAACTGCTCTTCCGTTTCCGCACTGCACGGACCGGCGATGATCAAAGGCCGCTTGTATTTTTCAACTAATTTCATTCTCTGTTGTTCGGACATACAAAGTTACCCAAATTCCACCGCATCAGGAGATCAGCGATCGGCAAAGCACTTATTTCTTCGGTACGCCGGCGATAAAATCTTTCAGGTAGAACGGTTCCCAATACGCAACATCCTCGAAGGCCTGCTGCCGAAACTTTTCGGAGGCCAGGCGAATCTGACCGGTAGCGCTCGAATGAACCGCGGTGTCCATCGTTACGGGACGGGAACTCCATACTTCCTGCAACTTCTCCGTTCCATCCCCCACGCAAACGAATGGATCGAATTCCCGGTAACTGTCCTCATCAATAATATCCGCAGATATTTCCTTCAACGGCCGATCTTTCCCATCAACAATCAGGTTATATACTTCCATTCTTCGGGCATCAATGACCGAGCAAATTGTCTGATCCGGATATTTTTCCCGGGCAACAGCCGCCAGACTTGTCAGGGCATCGATCGCAATCAACGGAATATTCAACGCATAACACAAGCCTTTTGCTGTAGCCGCACCAATCCGAAGGCCTGTGTAAGAACCGGGGCCCGAGGCCACAGAAATAGCGGAAAGCGAACGCATTTCCACCCCGGCAGTTTTCATGACTTCCTCAATAAAGACATTCAGGTTCTCGCTATGCATATACCCCTCCCCCTGATCTTCCTTCAGGGCAACAGGAACTCCGTCACGGGAAAGTGCAACCGAACAAACTTTGGTTGCTGTTTCGAGATGTAAAATGTATGTTTCCACTAGTCGACTACCTCCAGTTTAAATCCGATACCATGTACGTTTGAGATCTGAATCCGCGGATCCTCCTTCAGGTATTTGCGAAGTTTGGTAATAAAGACATCAAGACTGCGCCCTACGAAATAATCGTCCTGTCCCCACACGGCATTCAAAACCATTTCCCGCGCTACCACCTGGTTCATGAACTTGCAAAGCATTTTCAGGATCTGCGCTTCTTTTTTAGTAAGGTTCTTCTCGAATTTATCGTGCTTCAGGTGAAAATTCACAGTGTCGAATTCGTAATCACCGATCATGAATTTCGAGTCGTCCTGCTGCTCCGGCTGAATGTTAATCCTTCGCAACATCGCTGCCACGCGCAACTGCAATTCTTCCACATTGAATGGCTTGGTCAGGTAATCATCTCCACCCGACTTAAACCCTTCCACCTTATCCTGGTCATCCGATTTCGCCGATAGGAACAGGATCGGAATATCCTCGTCAATCTTTCGAATATCGCGGGCAAGGGAGAAACCATCCTTCTTCGGCATCATCACATCAAAGATGCACATGTGGAAGGTATCTTCGTTAAATCGCTGAAAACCTTCGGCCCCATCCGTACACAGGGTTACACTGTAACCATCCGATTTTAACTGGTCGGAAATGATAAAACCAAGGCTGGCATCGTCTTCTACAAGGAGTATTTTGATCTTCATATGTTATGTCAGGTCCAATGGAAAGTTTAAAGATATCAAAAACTGCGCTTTTCCAACATTTATCGCGTTTTCAAAGGCAAAAGGAGTTCTTCAATGTTAACAACTAGTAAGATTAACATAAACTTTTCTAAACTATTTCTTAACATTAAGGAAACATTTCGTATATTTGTTTTATTAGTAATCGTAATTCTTGCCAACATGAAAAAATTAAATGCATATTTCCTGGTAATTGTTGCGATCGGTATGGCTTCGTGCGGATCGGGCAAATACGTGATGAGTGATAAAGAAATCGCTACTAAAGGATATTCCATTTCCGGATGGGATGTTT
>JBNKYR010000140.1:0-10357 GCA_050300995.1 Crocinitomicaceae bacterium
CGGTGCAGGTCTGTTTTACAGCTCTCCGAAGTTGTACGCAGACTTTTTTGCTACCTACAATTACTGGAGGTATCAGAACCTTGGCAATGAATATGCATCAACTGAAACCGATCTCCGATCCAACATTGCGCTCACCTTTACAAAATTCAGTGTGGAAAATGCCTTAAAGATGAATCTTGCGGGCAGGTATGGAGAGTTCCGGGATGAATTGCGTCTGCGTTTCAATTCTCGCGTGTTGGATGGAGGGGTGAAACTGGATTATGCCCGTATGGCCCCAACGAATCTTCAGCGGCGCTATCTGGGCAATACACAATCGTATATTCTGTCGGATCTGGGTACGCAGAATTGGTTCAGAGCGAACGGTTCCCTGGAAGCCTCGTTTGCAGGTGATAAATACAAGGTGGGGATTCATGCGGATTTTGCCAGCATATCGCAGGTGTATGTGTTTAACGGGCAGGGATGGACACGCGATTCGATTGCAACTACGATGTTGAGTGCAGGATTGAATGCATCTGTGAGATTCGGACCGTTCTATATACAGCCGCGTGTGGTTTTCGGTACGGATGCGAAAGGCTATCTTCCCGCATTACAAACGTATTTGCGTCTTTTTGTGAAAGGGAAGTTGTTTAAAGCGAAAAAGCTGGAAGCACTGGTGGGAGTAGATGGCTCCTATATTAGCAGTTATCAGACGCGAAGTTATTTGCCGGTGATGGATACCTATGATTGGTTCTCGACAACTTCCGTTTTTTCTCCGGTAACCAATTTGCACGCATTTGTGTCACTTGGGATCGCCGAATTCAGATTTTTTGTTCGCTATGAGAATATCGGAGCTTTCTGGTGGGATCAAACCAATCAGGAAGTGGAAGCTTATCCGATGGCAACCCGCCGAATGCGAATTGGCTTAACATGGGATTTCTTTAATTGATCCAAACGAAAAAAAAGGGGTAAAATAAAAAAGGCAGCAAGTAACTTGCTGCCTCGTACCTAACCTACCTTTTACAACTAAACCTGTCCCAAATGTAGTAACTAAACCTTTTAGTTGAGTGAGGGGGCGCCCCCTCAACTTGTTAAAAAAATATCTTTTTGACTTTTTTTGAGGGCAATGCTTTCCCAAAGAATGTTGGCGACTGTTGTAATCCTTTGTTTATATTTGACCAAAAATCTGGAACATGAAATTACTCGAAGGAAAAGTTGTGTTGGTCACAGGAGCATCGCGAGGTATCGGAAAAGCAATTGCAGAAGAATGTGTGAATCAGGGAGCTAAAGTTGCGTTTACGTATCTTTCTTCCGAAGAAAAAGCGAAGGCACTGGAGCAGGAACTTTCCAAAAACGGGGGAGTTGCAAAGGGATTTCGTTCGGATGCCGGTGATTTTGATCAGGCGCAACAATTGGTTGATGATGTGGTAGCTGAATTCGGTACGATTGACGTTCTTGTGAACAATGCCGGAATCACACGTGATACTTTGTTGATGCGTATGACAGAGGAGCAGTGGGACGAGGTGATTAATACGAACCTGAAATCAGCGTTTAACCTTACAAAAGCGGTACAGCGTCCAATGCTGAAGGCACGCAAAGGATCAATCATCAATATGTCTTCTGTTGTTGGCGTGAGTGGGAATGCCGGTCAGGCAAACTACGCAGCATCAAAGGCTGGCCTCATCGGATTTACGAAATCCGTAGCGCAGGAATTAGGCTCCAGAAATATCCGCTGCAATGCGATTGCTCCGGGATTCATTGAAACTGAAATGACTGACGCACTTGATCCGAAAGTGGTAGAGGAATGGCGTGCTTCAATTCCATTGAAACGAGGGGGAACTCCGAAAGACGTTGCTGATGTTACGGTATTCCTGGCTTCGGATATGTCTGCGTACGTGACAGGACAAACGATCCACGTATGCGGAGGAATGCTGATGTAAGAAAAGCTTATCGATAAATAATTGAACGCCTATCTTCGGATGGGCGTTTTTCGTAATGCCTCCCAAATGCGCTGGGTTCCGCCAATGAATTTCTTCAACAGGTCGAAGTAGAGGATGATGTAGGTGACCAGTGAGATGATCCAGAGTACGATCAGGTTGGCATGATAGGTTTTGATCTTTTTTCCGAAAAGGTACTTGTAAGGTGAGTAATAGTGCGTCCCGAAGAAGGATTCTCCTTTCGGAAGATGGTAGATCGGATTATCGTTTTGGTAAATGCGGTGCCCGGTCACAATGATTTTATCAGTCTCCGTGCGATTTGTCACCAGCTTCATAAGAGCGTCGTTCGAGTAAGCGTCCTGCAGGAATTTGTACTGCTTGAGTCCAATGGAGTCGATGATGTGCTGAATGTGGTCGCGTTCCTTGTTGATCGTATGAATGGAATGCGCCCGGATATAATTGACGAATTGATTGATCTCTGTAAAATCCTCTTCGGTAAGCGAAGTTCCGCTCAGTGATTCCTGACATCCTTTACAATCAAGATTGTTCCAGAATGCATCCGAACGCTCAATTTCCGAACGCAGGATTGCAAGCGAATTCTGTTTAGCAGTTTCGTCGTGATTTTCGGAAAGCAGGATGTCAATGTTCTTGCGCATTTCGGGGATCCAGTAATCTTTAAGCCATTCTGCCGTGCTCTTTTCGATCCTGGCGGCCAGGAAATATTTTTCAAAGCGATTCTGGCTGGCTTGTTCTACGGCGAGTCCTTCATAGGCCCAACGGGAAGCCATCATGTTTCCAACCCATGGAACCTGTGTGGCATTCGACAGGGAAGGGTGGAGCTTGTCGAATTTTACAATGACACCGCTGAACAACAATTGCGGAATAATCATCAACGGGATAATGATGTAGATGACCTTGGCCGAGTTAAAGGCGCTCGAAATATTGAGTCCTGCCAGGTTAGACAGGCAGGCAGTGGAAAACATGATCACCCAGTATTCCAGCCACATTCCGCGAATGTCAAGGATGAAGTTACCGATGAAGACGAAAAGCATGGACTGGATCGCTGAAATGATAAACAGTACCCCAACCTTGGAGAAAAGATAACTGGTGCGCGAGAGATTGATGAATTCTTCCCGGGCAAGAATCTTCTTGTCCTTGTTGATTTCTTCGGCAGCGACGGTCAGTCCGAGGAAAATTGATACAATCACGGAAATAAAAATATACTGCGGAATATTATCGTTCCCGAAGTATGTGTATTTCTGCATGCCATCCGTGTAGCCAAAGTACTTGATGAAAAAAGAAAGGACGACGGCCAGCAGTGGAGCAACAAGTCCGTTGATCAGCATGTACTGCGTGTTGGCTTTCTTGCTCAGAAAATCACGAATGAAATAGGTGATGAACTGTGCAAAGCGGGAAGGCAGCTGAATACCAGTGGTCGGCGTGCCGGTTTCCGTCTTGGTTTCGTAATGCTGTTTGTGTCGCTTGTACAGTGAATTCCAGTCTTCCGGGCTACGTTTTCGTACGCCTGTCTCATTCCCGAATTCGTCGACGATCTTCGCGTCAATGATGTTGAAGATCTGTTCGGGGTTGACGTTACCACAAAGTGTGCATTCACGCTCGTGCGCATTTCCTTTGTAGGAGAATGTCTTGAAATGCACCACGGCATTCAGTGGAATTCCATCGTAGATCAGGTAACCTCCCTGGTCCATGATCAACAGGCGGTCGAACAGCTTGAAGATGTGTGAGGACGGCTGGTGAATGATCACAAAGACCAGTTTTCCCTTGAGGGAGAGTTCCTTCAGGAGATCCATGATGTTTTCGGAGTCACGGCTGGAAAGTCCGGATGTCGGTTCGTCCACAAACAGAATGGCCGGTTCACGAATGAGTTCCAGGGCAATGTTCAGGCGCTTTCGTTGTCCTCCGGAAATGACTTTATCCAGCGTTGAGCCGACTTTCAGGTTTCGGATCTCGTAAAGACCAAGGTTTTTCAGCAGTTCGATTACCTTCTTGGTCAGTTCATTGCTTGTATGCCCCTTCATTGACAGCTTTGCACTGAAATAAAGGTTCTCGAAGACAGTAAGTTCTTCAATCAGGAGGTCGTTTTGGTTGACGTTCCCGATCACGCCATGAAGACGGTGTTTTTCTTTGTGAAGGTCAATACCATTGATCTCAACAGTTCCGAAGGTTGGCTTGATCTTCCCGTTCATAATGTTGAGCAGGGAAGTTTTTCCGGTTCCGGAACCACCCATGATCCCGATCATTTTTCCTCCGCCGGTTGAAAGTGAGATCTTTCGGATGGCTTCGTCTCCGCCTTTGAAGGAATGGATCACATTTTTTACTTCAAAACTGATCGGAATCCTGTTTTCGGAGTTCGTTACCTTGGAGATCAGATCACTATAGAAGAGTTGTGCACTCTTGGCGGTACGTGCCGTGGATCCGATATTGAATACATGGGTCTTGTCGTTGGCAACGATCTGACCGTTGATGTACAATTCGTCCTTTCCAAAGTATTTGAAAAACAGTGTTTTCACACTTTCCACATAGATCACGTGGAGGAGGGCATCCAGTCCTTCGGTAAGCTCGAATTTTGCGTGCTTGAATTCCGGAAGCGGTTCTCCATGGCAATAAATGTGCTCAGGGTGGTCCGGAAGATCTTTTCCTTTCGATTCCACAAAGGATCGCAACAACTCGTATTCCTCCTCACTGATGTGGAATGAATCGGAAACTGTTTTAACGAATTTGATTTCGTTTTCGGTCTGAACGTCATCCCTGGCAATGAATTCCAGCATTCGGATGAGAACGATGATCTTCTGACGTTGGGTAAGTTCCTTGTTGATTTGCTCGCAGATACGCAGGATCTTCACCGAGTGAAGGGAAGTACGCTTCTGGTCTTTCTTCTTCGAAAGTAGTTTTCCCCGGGTAGAGATCAGAAAATTGTCGAAAATATTCAGGTACTTGTTAACGTCATCCGAACTCAACTCGGATTTGAGGAAAGAAACGATGATTTCTTTCCCCCGGGTACTCTGAATATTTTGGGATTCACTGTCAGATACTTCGTCCACCTTTGCGATGATCGCAAAGAGCTGCATTAAGGCACGAAGTATCCGTTCACTCATTCAATTGCAACAACAGGGGGATTTTGTTACCTCTTGAAGCCAATGAGCATCACCGCACAACCGGTTACCTTCAGTTCAAGATCAAGCTCAGTTTCAATTGTCACCGGAAGCGTTTCGATCACCTTGAAATCCCAGTAAGGTGCGTTTTTATAGTTGCGGTTGGAGAAGAGGATGTTTCCCTGTGGGTCTTTGATAGTAAAGATCATGAAATTGTCCTTCGAGCCTGCGCTTGCTGCGATACGGTAAGTCGTGCCACCGAAGAATGTAGTCTTGAACTCTGCTTTTTCACGGTCAAGGAATGCAGTGTACACCTGTCCGTCAGAGATGAATTCACCTCCTTTGGTGTCCTGCTTGAGCAACTGCTCGCAATTACGTACAATTCGTTCACAGTCCTGAGCTTCAACAAGTCCGGCAACGCATACGAAAAGAGTGGAAATGATCAGTGATTTCATCTGTTAAGCTTTAATGATGTTTGCTCTGATTGCTTCGATCTTCGATTTGATCTCGCCAAGGATGACAGCATCAATCTTGATCTCCAATGTGTGGTGGAAGGTCGTCAGGTGCTCTTCCGAAGCTGTTTCGGGAGCTGCATATTCATAGTTCATTTCGATCTTGTCGAAGGAGACTTTCAGGTCTTTCATTTCTTCGATCAGACCATCATTGCTACCTCCTTTGTTGTATTCGGTAAGGATCTCAATAATGGAGTTCAATGATTGCTTCTGTTCTCCGATACGTCGTTGGATATCCGGGCTGTCGCGTTTTTCATTCAACTTGCAGGCGAAGTAAATTGATTCGATCCATCCACCAGTAAGAATCAGCGCCGCCGTTGACTTACGATTGGCTTGCTTCAGGAAATTATCAGACTTACGGAAAGCATCCGACATCAACAGGATCATGGAATCTTCGTTTCCATTGTTCTCTTCAAAACGCTTCAGGAAGCTTGTGTCAAAGGCTGCATCCAGTCCAAGTTCAGCGGTGAGCTTCTCTACAGAGCGGAGGTAACGCATGGTTGTACTCTTCTGGTCATAAAGCGCTGAATATCCAAGGTCAGTACCGTAAATTCCAAGGTTCAGGGCCTGCTTGTGATCAGTTACGTAATTGTTGACTAGATTGTCATCGTTCAACAAACTGGCATCAAATGGCAAATCCAGCGACTTGATCAGGTAAGCTGTCTGCACCGGGGACGGGATACTGAATATCTTCCCGTCAAATACGGTGTTCAGCGAACTGTTCGGGTCGAATACATCTTCGTCGATGTTGTCCTGGTTATCCGGATCTCCGGTACACGATGCCAGAACGGCGCCACAAAGAATAAAGGCTGTAAAGCGTTTTAGTGGTGTTCTTTTCATGCTGAAAGCTTACGTTAGATTCGTAAAATTAGCAAAAATACTCAGATTCCAAACGAATTATTAATTTTGTTCCAATACCGTTAATTTATGGACATTCGACCGCGTAGAAACCGCAAAAACAGTGCGATCCGGGCGATGGTAGAGGAGACTTCCATCGGAGTTGAAAACCTGATTTATCCGCTTTTTGTGGAAGATGGCTCAGGGATCAAAACAGAGATCGCATCACTTCCCAATAATTACCGTTGGTCACTTGATAAGTTGCTCCCGGAAATCGAATCCTGTCTCGAGCTCGGGTTGGATAAATTTGTGCTATTCCCGGCTGTAAAAGAGGAGTTGAAAGATCAGGTTGCATCGTACAGTTATGCAGACGACAACTTCTATCTGGAGGCAATTCGCCAGATCAAAGCACGTTTTCCGGAAGCCTGTCTGATGAGCGATGTGGCGATGGATCCGTATTCATCGGACGGTCACGACGGATTGGTGCAGGAAGGCCGGATCCTGAACGACGAAACATTGCCGATTCTCGCGAGAATGGCGGTTGCACAGGCGCAGGCGGGAATTGATATTGTCGGCCCGAGCGATATGATGGACGGTCGCGTTGGCTATTTGCGCAATGCATTGGACAGTACTGGTTTTGAAGATGTGAGCATCATGTCTTACACAGCCAAGTATGCCAGTGCGTTTTACGGTCCTTTCCGGGATGCCCTGGATTCTGCGCCGAAAGCGGGAGATAAGAAGACCTACCAAATGAATCCTGCGAACAAACGTGAAGCTTTGCTTGAGGCAATCCTGGATGCGCAGGAGGGGGCTGATATGCTGATGGTAAAACCGGCACTTTGCTACCTGGATATCATCCACATGATCAGGGAGCAATCGGATCTTCCGGTAACGGCTTACAATGTGAGTGGCGAATGTGCCATGCTATACGCAGCAAGTCGCAACGGCTGGCTGAATTACGAGTCGACTATGGCAGAAATGCTCCTGAGCATTCGCAGGGCGGGAGCAGACGGCATCCTTACGTATTTTGCGAAGGATTTTGCGCAGTTGAGCAGATAAAATCATCGTGGCATAATGTTGGTTAGGATATTTCTCAATATCTTTAATTCATTATGGACGAATTCGAATTCTATCCTCAAAAACCTGAACTTGTAGAGGAAAAGCCCAAAAGCGGGTTGTCGCTGACGATCTTTTCGTTGGTGCTTTTCGTGATGGCATTTCTTTTCATTGCCAGTGATGCCGTGGATTTTATCGTCCAACTGGTGATCGTATTGCTGATTCATGAATTGGGACATTTCATTACGATGAAAATGTTCGGCTATAAGAACGTACGAATGCTGTTCATTCCTTTGATGGGGGCTTTTGTACAGGGTACGAAAACCAATTATTCACAGCGGGAGAGTTTTATTGTGACCGGGGCAGGACCTTTTCCCGGAGTTCTGATCGGAACATTGGCGGTGATCTATGCTTCGGAAATTCAATCTGTCTGGATGATGACCATAGGACTGATGTTTCTCCTTTTGAATATCATCAATCTTTTGCCGCTTGATCCTTTGGATGGTGGTCAGATGTTCAAGATGTTCATGCGCAGGAATCATGAGCTTTTCCTGATGGTATTTGCGTTTGTTTCCTCCTTATTTATGATCGTGATCGGTTTGTTGTACGATGGCAGTTATGTGATCATGCTTTTCGGATTTTTGATGGGATTCCGGGTGCGTGCCATGCAGAAGCGTTACCAGGTGCATAAGGATCTGAAGGATGAAGATATTAACTATTCTACGACGTATAAGTTATTGAGTAATAAGGATTTTAGCAAGATCAAGCGTGTGGTGATCGAGCATACGCCTGCACTGCAAAAATTCATCGACCAGGTTTCGTCTGATGAATCGGATCCGGTCATTGCAAGCCAGGTTAACAGTGTGCTGGTGGCACCGATGAAGCGTGACTCGTCGTTGTTCTTTCGCTTGTTGCTGTTGCTCATGTGGATCGGTTCTTTTGCCATTCCGATCATTCTGTTTTACACGATCGATATTACCTGGTACCTGCACCAAGCCCAATGAAATTTCAAATAGGTCAGAAGGTGGTTTTCCTGAGGGAATCCGGTGGGGGAGTTGTGCTCTCTGTTGAACCGAAGGGCTGTTACAAGGTGGAGGATCAGGATGGCTTCAGCAGGATCTGCCATTTTTCGGAACTGGCACCGGTACACGGTGAAGATTACAAAGTGTCTGAGGAAACCATTGATCTGGTGCGTGAAGAGAAGACCGTTAATCCCCTCAAACAAAAACAGGCCGTCGCGAAGGAACCGGACCGATGGGAAATTGATCTTCACATCGAAGAGTTGGTTGATTCACACGCCGGCTGGAGCAATGCGGAGATTCTGAACAGGCAATTGTACGAATTTCGTTCATTCCTGAACAAGGCACGAAAAGCCCGGATCCGCCGGCTGATCATTATTCACGGGGTGGGAGAAGGTGTGCTGCGTCATGAGATTCGTTCATTCCTGAACGATATGCAGGGGGTGGAATATTACGACGCGGATTATCGGGAATACGGACAGGGAGCCACTGCTGTTGAGATCCACTACTTCTGAAGATCCCGCTTGTACAACCGGAATCCTCCTTTGGCTTTCAGGAATTCAAATCCCGGGTAATCGTCCAGTTCATGATTGGTCGATTTTGAGATCAGATAAACCGGCTTGTCAATTTCACCGGTAAGCAGCCAGATGATGTCTTTGGCTTCTTCACGATTTCCTGGAGGCGTACGGAAATAGTAATACTGCGCATAACTTTTAAAACCGAAAGTCTCCACGTAGCAGTCCTTTCCACGAAGTTCGGTGTAGAAATCAATAGCCGGTCCCTGGGTAATGCGCTCAATTTTAGGGAGGATGAGCAGCAGCACAAGCAATAGCGAAAAGGCCAGAGCGAGTGCATTGGAGAACAAATAGGTGATGATCTCGCGCTTGTAAAGAAAGTAGAAGGAGATGGCTGTTCCGACGAGGAATACCAGTCCGGCGATGACTTCAAACCCTGAGAATTGCAGATTGGCATTCATGGAATCAATGGCGTACGGATCGCTCATAAAGGAGATCAGCCAGTTTTTGTTCATCAGGACAAGCGGTAATGCAAAAATGCTGACTCCGATCAACAGGGCAAAAACGTGAAGCATAACCCGAAGCCAGGTAGCAGGAAGCTTGTCTTCTTCAATCAGTTTGTTCAGAGTGAGCGCGGCGAGGAAAGCCAGCGGCAGGTAACTCATTGATGAATAATGAATGATCTTGGTGGTTGTAATACTGAAGATGATCATTACGACCCAAAAAAGGCAGAGCATCCAGGTATGGAGATCAAATGGTGTTTCTTCTTTTCGTCGGAAGGAGGGAAGTGCCAGCAATGACATGGGAAAGCAACCCAAAAAGACAACCACAAAATGGTAGTAGAACGGCTGGGCGTGGCCTGCCACATCTGATGAAAAGAGTTCCATCTGATAGGCGATGAACTTTTGCAGCGTTTCCGTTCCGTTTTGAAGTAGTTCTACACCAACCCAGCTACAGGCGACGATCAGGAATCCGACCAGAAATAACAGGATGTATCGAACATGCGGAAAGGGTTTAAAGCGCTTGATGACAAGGTATACAAAAAGCGTCGCGCCGAGCAATAGAAAACCGACCGGTCCCTTCGTTAAAACACTCAGGCCACTGAAGATTCCTGAAAGAATAGCCATTCGGGAGCTGTGTTCATCTTTTCCGATGACGCGCAGCATGAAGTAGATCGACAGGAAGATGAAATAGTTGAACACCGGATCAATAATCCCGGATCGGAAATAGATGTGTGGTAGCAGCGAGCCAAAGAATACCAGGGCCCAGATCATTCCGAAGCGTGCACTGAAGTGCTTTTTACCAATGAAATAGATCGTCACCAGATAAAGAAAGCCGAAGACAGCATTTGGAAAGCGTGCAGCGTAGTCAGTGACCCCGAAAATGCCCATG
>JBNKYR010000141.1:0-10264 GCA_050300995.1 Crocinitomicaceae bacterium
ACATCAAGCTTGTGACCATGTCCGTTGTTACACTTCTTACAAGTAAGCGTAACTACCTTCCCTCCGAGACTTTGTGGTGGAACATCTTCCAGCGTTAATGGATTCTTACTATTCTGATAGAGATCACTTCTATCAAATAACTCCAAACATAGTGGACAATAGTATTTATCAGTTAAGTCAGTACTTTCACTTTGACTAATACCCGGAGCCTCTATTAGTAGCTTTAAATTCCTGGAAAAGAGATCATACAAACGTTCTCTTTTTTGTTCATTCTTGTTTTTCCCCATGAACGATCATACAGCAATTGCTTCAACTACCCTTTATTTCTTCTTCGACATCACTGAATCCAGCTTCATATAACCGGTTCTCAATTTCGAGGGCTGATTGGAGAAATTGGCCTTTTGGTCAGCCGGACTTAATCCAAACGAAGCCCAACCATTGTTGTTTTCCATCCATGACCAAACGCCGTTCTTTTCCGAAGGGCTGGGCATGATGATACTTGTTTCGTAGACCGGATCACCGCTTGTGCTGGTATCCACCTGCGTGCTGGAAGATAGTAATGGCCCCACGTGGAACAGGACATCCATTGCACTCATCGCCGGCTCCACAAATTCGGCTGGCAGATCCAACACGGTTACCGGCAGAAAAGCCATCGTTGCATGCACCGAGGCTCGCGGGTCGATCAGCATCGTAATGTAGGCCTCCGAATCATCCCGGAAAGTAAGATCAATATAATTGCCGTTTCCTACCTGCTGAATGTAAGGTGGATTGGCCGGTGTATACGTCCCGTCTTCAGGGAGGTGCACACAGTTGAATTTGCTGTAATCGGTTCCTGAGAAATATCCCACAAGACCGTCGTTTCTCATATTGAGTTCACCCAAACGAATCGGGAAAGTATAGTTCCGGAACTCCGCCTCTGCAGGACTGAAAGTGTACTGCCAGGAAGGATTGGTGATGGCCTCTCCGTTCAGGAAGTATTTGAGTCGCGACCGTGTCAACGCCAGCGGACGCCCGACCAGTACTGAAAGGTTCTGATCATCACGGGATCCGAGCGGATCGACCATCCACAAGGTCTCATCGATGACCAGATAGAAATTCGTAAAGGCATCCGGACCGGCCGTGATCAGCCCCTGCAACATCTCGACAAGGTGCGGATACAGCGTACTCATATCATTGATGCTTGTGTACGGTGAATCAGGGGCAAACTCCCAATTCACCACTTGTGTTCCCTGATCATTGGTAATTACACGAAGTTCCCCAAGGTAGATTCCCTCCGGCGAATAACAACTCAATGCCTGATCTATGTGATTCGGAAGTACCCATGCACAAACCGGATTGATCCCGCTGTGAAGATTGATGATCGCCTCATCGTCTAACGCCGAAACAAAATCAAAATCCAAACGTGCCGGTTGCAACAATCGCGGAGGGAGTTGGATAAAACGATATGGCTCCTGCGAAAGAACCGTGTGCTCCGGGAGCATTCCTTCGGCAATCACCGGCTGAAATGTCTGTTGGCTTGACGGGCTGGTTATCTGCAGGGTTTGCCCGAAATTGTCGACCAGGTAGAGGCCATCAAAATAAAACTGTCCGGAACGGTATTGCTGAAAAAAGGATGGCGGCCAACCCTGGAATGGTTCCGGCACATCATGGTTGTGGACCGGCACTCTCGAATTACGGCTTCCGATCAGACTGCTAACCGGATCTGATGCACCCGGCACCACATTCGGTCTGTTATCCAATAACGCCAGCTTTTCAGCAAAACCATCCAGTGCCTGGGAAATCAGATCCCAGTTATCGGTGCTATCAATGAACTTGTCCAGGTTGTCCAACTCTTCCGCGTCGAGATTCGGATGATTTTTCCGGAACTCGTCCAACCTTCGTTTGAAATTGAACCCGGTTTGAGGAGTCAGCACTACGATCCCATTGAATGAAAAAGGATTCGGATTTTGTTGCGGAATATTCGTCGTACCCAACTGGTATGCACTTCCGTCAAACGTCCAGTTTTCCACCCCGTTTTCATCGTGTGGGATCGGATAGTATTGTACCGACCACTGTAAGAACAGCGGTGTCCATGGTTGTTGCCAGGATTCCAGTGTAATCCCCGGCAGGGTTCCGATCATGTCCGTGTGATTGGTCAACTGATTGGAAATCGTACTTGCCTCGCTCGGTTGACTCAGGGCAATTTGTGCAATCATAGTGGCATCGTTCGGATCGAGAAAGAAAAACTCATCGATCAAACTTTGCGGAATAACAGGCACATTACTCAGATCCACCGTCGGGATCTTCCCCCTCATGCTCCCCACATTAATGGCTGTACCGTTGAATCTAAATCCGGTGATCAATTGACTGGCATAGCGACAGAGCAGGTCATCGTCGTCCACCAGAATGCCGGAAGCTTTCGCCCCGGCAATCAGTACTACCGGATCATTGGCCTGATAAAAACTGTCCTTGCTGTAGCGCTTCAATACGTAACCATCCGGTAAATCGTGCGCTTGCGCATATTGGTCAATACTTTGCTGCAGTTCCTCCTGAGTGGCTCCCGAAGGAATTGCTCCCTGCAAATTCACTACTTCCTGGGCCTGATTATACGTATTCTGCGCCACAGACCCATTGTAGTTGACATCCACCTGGTTGGCAAAGTTCTCGTCAGTGAATTGCGGATCCTGACCGGTCAACCTCGATCGGCTGGTACCATCCAGATTGTCAAAACAACCCTTGTCCCACCACATCTTGTACAAATTCCATTGCATCGACTGCAGCTTATCCAGGCTCTGGTCAAATTGTTGCTGGGCCTTGTTCAACTGGGCCAGCCATTCGGGATCCAGGTTCGGATCATTCCAGTCGATCGAAGTGTCAGGATAATTATTGCTTCCGGTATCCGAAGTATAATCCGGAGATTTTTCAATGACCCATTCGTAGCCACCTTTATGCGACCCGAACCATGCTTTGTGGATTGCCTGTTTCAGCAATTCCGGACCGTTGGTTTGATCGAGTACGGACAACATATTGTACTGAAAGGCTTCGAGCAGTTCCGGGTTCACATTCACATTTCCCTTCGCCTGCGCATCAATCAGAGCTGTCATCGCATCAATGGACGTATTACCGATCGCCAGAGTCGCTGTGTCAGGCTTATCCGAAGACGGAATAGGTCCGGTGGCATTCCAGTTCAAACCATAGCACAATCCCTGGTAAACCGAGGTCGTACATGCTGTGTCAATATCTCCGTCAATGGTCCACTTGAGCTGGCTCAGAATATCTTTAAACTTATCGACATCCGTGGCACCGGCTAAAATATCTTTGGTGGGATCGGAATACCATCCTGCGACCATATAGCTCAATACTGGATCTGTCACATCCGTCAGCGGATCGTGAATGGAAAATACGTTCTCCACATTGGGCTGGTACGATGCAAAGGTCACGTCTCCAGCTCCCACGATCGTAAGGAACAAGTCCGACGAACCCGATTCTTTCCAGCCAGGCAGATCGAGTTTGCGCCCGATAAGCGTTACGTTAAGGCTGTCCGGAGAATTCGGATCAATGTATGGCGATGTTCCTTCATTCGGATCGAGAAAGTCGCTTTCGATGATCCATGCAGAGGCCACCCTGTTGCTGAGAGGCCCCTGGTAGCGCATGACTAACCACCGATTCGGGACCAACGGATAGTCCGTTACTCCACTTACGCTGTCCTGTACCCCTGTTCTCAAAGAATACGGCATGGTCCATTGCAGATACACCCCGTTGGCCGAAGGTGTGTTGTTCCAGTTCTGTGCTGTATTCACAGTATCTTCCGGGCTGGCGTATAGTTTCAGATTGTTGTAATTCATCTTCCAGCGATGAAAGTTGACTCCGGTTCTTACCGCGTCATTAACAACCAGGGCCTTGACCGCAATAGGTACGAATAATGTGCTATCGCTCATGATGAATTACTTTTTTGTTTGTTGATTGACAAATGAAATTTCTTCCGGTGCCTTGACCATTTGCAGTGCAAACTGAGCAGGACCTATTTGCGTATTCAGATACGCTTTCTGTTCAAGGGTGCTTACCACACTGTTACTACCATCATTGATGTTCAGTACGTAGTTCCCTATATTGTTTTGCACCGGACGATAGAAGCTGGCAAAACCTCCGGAAGAAGGAGAAGGAAATTCGTTCCCGGTTGGAGCCCCCACAGGATCGGTCAGCTTTCTCAGGTTGATCACGTCATCATCCTCAACTCCGAAGCACAGACCTTGTTGTGGCTCGGCGAGCATAATCGTTTCCGGAACGTCCAGAAAAATACAGAGCAAAACGGTAGAAGATAGTCTGTCCATGCGCAGCAATTTGAGTTGCGTGCCGGTCTTGTAATCCCCCTTGTATCCTTTAACTACCAGGCCGGGCCAGCCGGAGATTACCGAAGAACGGATCAACACCCCGGAAAGCGCCTCTGCTTTCGAATCGGCCTCTGTATCTCCTGTGGAAGTCCCCAGGATCTTACTTCGCAGAATGGATTTCTCCTCTTGAATAGCGTCATTGATTGTACCACGCATTGCCTCACTGAAAAAGGCATCCCTGGAAGATTGAACTCCAATGCTGAGCGCACCATCTGTCAGGCAATCCAGCCAGTTCTGATCCATGTAGAAAAAGCGCAATGATTCGGCGGGCAGCATCAACTGATCGGGAACCAGATGATCAAAGGGTACATCGTACAACAGCTGTTTCTGCGCCAGCCAAATGGCAAGGTATTCCAGCTCACCCTTCAGACTTTCTTTCAGGTATTCCTGCACCGAAGGCGAGCTCAAAAACGAACGGGCCACAGTCACCGGACTTTCCGGCGCAGCTTCCTTCGTTTTTTTCATCATTTTTCTCCCTGTAAGCTTGACCGGGGTTTGCGTCATTCCGACCATCCAGGTGGAAAGCTGAGGTGTCAGCATTTCTTTAAAAGTATCCCTTACAACGCTGCTCTGAACAACTTCAGAAAGATCTTTTGCACTGGCGTCACCGGCACTTTCAAGATCGTCCATCAATTCTCCAACAAGGAAATAGGCCTTTTTACGAAAATTCATCAAAGCCTGAGAAAAGGCCCCGTCGGCCAGCGCAAGGGAACGTCCCATGGTCCAGGCCGCTGCGTAACTCTGATCAAAAACCCCCTCGGTATTGTCGTAGATCATTGCGGCAGAAGAGGACGGATAATGATAGTTATCGTACGGACGCGGCAACGGCTGGGCAATCACCGGTGTCAGAGGCCCTCGGTACCAGGCAAAGGTATCCTCACCGGATGGCACCTTATAATTCAGCGGAATGTAGCCGTTCTCCAAACGTGTAAGTGTGGCCTGCATGGAAGCATCCGGGTTTTGCGGTGCAGTGACATAACGTCGCAACAACAAGTTGTCGGGATCGTCATTTCCGGGAGCTGCCAGGTTTTCTACCAGTTCTTTAAAGTTCAGCTTTTCAGGCTGTGAAAGAAACGTCCAGTTATAAAGGGAAGCCAGTGCAATGTCCTTTCCTTTTGACGGATCTGATTTTTTCTTCGGCCAGGTTCCTCCGTTCAGGATGTCGTAGTATCCTTCCAACGAAACGAGGTGTACATAAAACCGCGTCCCGGTCTCGGACTCAGTTTTCAGAAAGCGGTTACCGGTAACCACACTGAACCAACCCATGTCTTCAAATCCCATGATGGCCTGATCTCCTGTATTCGCCTGTCTGACATGTGCCAGGAACTTCAGCTCGTCAAGTTTGGGAGCCACCGCCTTGAATACTTCTTCGCTTACCTTAATGCTTGAACACATGGAGGTTTGGATATCTGTCGGTACCGACCCAATGGAAATGGAAGGCTTCATCACGTCATCATCGGAACTCAGGAACTCCGTAACGGTTCCGTTGGTCAGCGGTGAATTCGTCTCCGGATTGATGGCGATCTCTCCTTCCTGAAAGACCAGCAAACAAACCCATGGCATGGTCTTATCATTCTCATCAAGGTACCGCTCCCAGGGAAGCACCCGCTTGTTCAATACGATATTCGGAAGAAACTGATCGTAGATCGAATTGCTGTTCAATGGCGGATAAACACTGTGTACCTCCGTGGCTGGCAAGGTAAATTGTGGCCCCCGCACTTCAAAAGCCTGCTTGATCGGATTGTCGAAATAGTTTTCGGTGTCGATATCACCGGTGATCCCCATCTGTGCCTGGATCGTATACGATCCGTCCTCCAGCGATGGAATGTAGTTATCGAAAAACGCTACATCGCCTACCGGGATCGTCGGGTCACTATTTTCTGTCGTCTTTTTCATTAACTGTTGATTAAAAGTGGTTCATCCGTAAACATCGCTCCCGCACCGGACGCCAAAGCATTCAGATCGTCGTTGTCAAAACTTCCCAGATCCAGCGCACTGAATGTGGCATAAGTATTGTCGCGTTGCTGTTTCACGGATCCCGACATAATATTTTCAATATCCTTAATGGTTTCATCGGAAGTCGCCGGCACAGGTCCCTGCGGGTCAAGTCCGAGCGTCAACGGGTTATTCCCCGCTGTCAACGGGTCATACTGCAGGTCGTCCTGAATACTGATGTCTCCGGTTCCATTTCCCAATTCCGGTGACGGAACTTTGATCCTGAAACCAGACAACTGACCGTCGATCATATGACCGCCTGAAGGAAGTTGGGTATTGCTTCCGGTACCCCATAATGCTGTTGGAACATCGTTCGTCAGCGGCTCAATGCTCCAGGTATCATCCAATATATTCCGACCGTAGGAATCAAGAACACTCAAGGTCTTCTGTGAAGTCAATCCTGTAAGTTCCATTGGCTTGATGTTCAGATCATCGCCGGTTTTCTCAGGATCTGTTTTACCATCAATAAAAAGCTTGGTCAGCGGAACGGATGAACTTGTCGTGAACTGGAAGCTATCTGAACGTACCAACCATGGCGTTGCCGCTTCTTCTGTCGCAGTTGCCGTCTTCGCAGATGTTTCCTGACTTGAGGATACCGGCTCGGTAGACAATCCTGATTCTGCAACGATCTTAACCACTGAATCCGGTTCAGGAAGAACTTTGATGAAGTCGGACCAGTTTTGTTTGTCCAATCCCGGCGTTTCACTCGCTCCGAAGCTGACAGTGAAGGAAATAATAAACCAGTGGATGTGGGCAATACCTCCTGTAGATGGCCCCCAGAGCTTCAGGTCTGCACCCAGTTCCACCGTAAAGGTCTTGGAACAGAACAGAAGGTCCATTTTGTATGAGGCTCCGATACTGATCCCGATATCAGCGATGAAGTGGAACGGATTGTACCAGATGATAATGTCTGCATACGCCGTAAACCAGGCTTTTAGATTTCCGGAATGGTAAGTCGCATCCAGGTCTCCCCCTGCCATCACCGCTGCAGGTGTAAGCGCAAAGTACGCTCCCCCCGAAATGGAAATGGAGGAATCCAGCGCCCAATTAAAGCCCAATCGTGGTTCCTGCGGATAATAATCCGGCACATTAAAATACGGACTGTAACCTCCGAGTGTCAGCACGAAATCGCCGGCATGTTCATTCGGACCATACCAGAAAACCAGGGCAAAACCTCCGGTGAGGTGGCAATTCTTGTCCAGGATGAAGGAGTTCGGAGAAAGCACTGCAGTAAGCGAGATCAAGCCGTCTCCCGGATCAAAAATAGCTTCCAGCTGCAACTCCACGTACGCATATACCGTTTTCCCCTCCATCGGGAACTGTGCCTTGGAGATTCCAATCAGCGCCATCAGGAACTTATTTCCGAATTCGGCGATCAGCAAGGCCGTAGAGTTTACAATCTCATAGGTCGTAAAAGTAATTCCGGCGCTCAACCAAATGTCTCCTGCTGAAGGCGTAACCCATGGATCACTACCTCCCATGATCTTATTGAGAACATCTACGGGTGACGGATTATTTCCGAATACATTCGGATCCGACAGCGATGCCACAAACGGGAATTGATACACCTCATCCTGTCCAGGAATGCGCAACTTGCTATTGTAGCCGAAACCTCCGCTGAAACCGGTTACGAAGAATGCCGGAGGTCCTCCGAATGTACCGCTTACACTTGCGAAAACGAACATGGAAGTATTTCCGGAGAACTGTACGTACGATCCGATCGCAGAGATTCCGAATGTTTCGAACTGAATGGTTGCCATTCCACCGAATTCCAGGGTAATCGGATCAACTGCCGGTAATTTTTCAAAGGCTCCACCGATAGTCACCACCGAGTTCGAGAAGTCAATTCCAAGTCCTTCAATGTTGAATTTCGGACTAAAATCAGAGAGTGGTGATCCTACAGCCAGACCAATTACAGAAATTTCCAGACCCGCTGCCGTCAATGATGCGTTCAGCAGGAACCAAAGTGTTCCGTTGTCGTATTTGACCCCGACTTTCTGGAAGTTCACCGGACCAAAGGTCTTCTGAATATCGAACCAGGTAGCACCATCCGCAGCCTGTGCCGGAGCCGGAACCGAGCCCTGATTTGTTCCCGAACTGCTTCCGACCGAGTTTCCATTGGAGTTTTCCTTTGCGGGTTCCCCGGTTCCCACACTGACAGGGAACACCAGACCTCCAAAGTCGAATTCAACGGAGAGGGCCACTTTGCTCAACAAGCCCTGGTCGGGAATCTTCGGATAACCTGCTGTGATGAGACCGTTAATACTTGTAATTTCGTTCTTACCCGCTGTTTGGGAAGGATCAAGTGCCGTGGAAGTGATCTGGACAAGGAAATTTTTGACCTCAAGGGTCTCATCCCCCGACAACACTTTGTCGATCAGCGGAAGGTTAGACAGGTTGACATCTGCCAGTTTTCCGATCGAAAGTCCGAAATAAAACTCCCATTCATTGGTAACCTTACTTTCATAGCCCACAAAAACGGCGTCACCATAATTCAGGGAACTGGCTTCGATAACCAGGATGGAATTGGTAAAATCGTAGGAAAGCGTTGCGGATTTAAGCGCCAGATCAAGGTCACTCGGAATATCAGGGATATCAAAACCAAAGGCATTCGCAATATCGTTGAATCCAAGCGTTTGATCATCGGTCATCGACCAACTGATCGTGAACTTATCATCGGTATCCGAAGTGCTGAGTTCCCCGGTAAACATGCACGCTCCGATCAGAAGACTCAACCCGAAGGTATTCTGGTAGCTGCTACCGGAACTTTGAGTATCCACAGAGATGGTCAGAGTGACGTCTTCACCGCACAAGGTGTCGTGGATCTCTGCATAAAACTGGAACTCCGAATCGGTATCGCCTGTAGTCGTGAAAGAGAGATTCAGATTGGAAATGGTCATGTCAGCAATCACTGCCGGCACTTCGCTTGACGTTGAAAATGTATTGACCAGGGATTGAATAAAATTTCCCACCGGAATTTCCTGATCGGCACTGCTGTAACTCCTGAAACTCCATCCGCTTTCCGTCTTCTTCAAGTCGACATACAGTTCAATATTCGAATCCGGATCGGATTCATCCACCGTCATGGTAAAGGTGGCCAAAAAGCCACCCACAACTTCAGTTGCACTATAATATCCGGCTGAAAGCTCAATGGATGTTAACTCAATTTTCGGGTCTTCGATAACATCCCAGGTGGTAGTGATCTCACCGTTCATATCATAGCTTCCCTCGTTCGGGTTTATTACAAGAGCGAAGCTTTGTATATCCACTTCCGGGAATCCCGTAAGCTCAGGAATAAATGTCTGTAACACCGAAGTCAGGGAGAGTGGCGTACTCTCATCCTGAGTCACGGAAATCAGGTAACCATTATTAGGGAGCGTTTGAAAACCAAGCCAGACATCATAACTGCTATCAATTTCGATCTTTGCTGCGGCCTGATACACGATTTGGGTGGTTTGTCCCAGACTCACCGTAAATGTAAAATCAATTTCAGTAATCGCCAGATCAGGAATGATGCTGAAAATTTCAAAACTCTCCAGGTTGATCTTCAACGAAACGGAGGCACTCATCAGACTTAGATCCGTCATGTTCGCCTGCATTCCGATCTGCGTCAGTTCAAATACACTTCCGACCTTACTGATCGCATCCTGCACATCCTGTGGTAGTACCGACAGAATATCCGCACTACCAATGAAGGGGGTCAACTCCGACAGATCGGATAATGTGGTATTCTGAAAATCCGTCACCATGTTCACAATGGAATCCGCACTGGTTATGGTGGCGCTCATGTTCCCGGTTCCGGATGAGCCAACAGCGATTGTACCGGAAAGTCCTCCCTGGCTATAAGGAAGCAGATCCGAAGTAGTACCGACGTTTGTGATACTGAAATCAATTTGAGT
>JBNKYR010000142.1:0-10263 GCA_050300995.1 Crocinitomicaceae bacterium
ATCCCTGTCGGCGTCGGTTTTTGCCGCCCGGAGATCATTGAGCAGGGTTGCCAATTTGTTTTCAGACTCCTGCAACGAAGCCGTCTGCCCGAAAACCCAGGCGGAAACCAGCAATTGAATGGAAATAAGGACTACTGTTTTCATACTTCTCTTAACGAAGATACAATCAATTTGTTACTCCGTTCAAACTTCGGGCCGTGTTTATCGGTAGGTGATGAAATTAAATGACGGAACAGGAAGTTCCAGAAGTCTGAGTTCGCGGGCAATTTGTGCACGGTGATATTGGCTGTGCTGAAGGATATGGTAGAGAATATCGACAGCGCTTTTTTCCAGCGGAACACCCTCTTCGCTATGGTACCGGATCTTTTCTTCCAGGTCGAGGTGGTCCAGGTAATCCGTGGTTCGCTGGTAATTTTCGCGGGAGAGCTTTTGCCAATAGGAAACGGGAAGCAGATCCCAGCTTCCGGATTCTACCGGTTGGCCATCAAGACGCGAGATCCAGATGTGATGAACATTGATCACATGAGACATCTGTTTGCGTACGAAATCGTTGAGTGAATCTTCGTGGCGTTCGAGGTGTTCACACCACATCCGGTTCGATTGAAAGTCAAACTCGAACTTATCGCGAAAAAACTCCTTGATCAATCAGAGCTGTTTTAATTGAGCAATGGTCGCTTCCGGATCGGGAGACCCGAAAACAAAACTTCCGGCAACGAGTGCATCCGCTCCTGCTGCCACCAATTGTGCGCCGGTATCCAGATTTACACCTCCGTCTACTTCTACAACAGCAGAGGACCCCGATTCACGGATCAACTGTTTTGTTTGTTCTACTTTGCGCAACGCCCCCTCAATGAATTTCTGCCCACCGAATCCGGGATTCACTGACATGATCAATACAAGATCAAGATCTTTGATGATTTCTTCGAGCAGATGGACAGGCGTATGCGGATTGAGCGCTACACCGGCTTTCATACCGTGATCGTGGATCAATTGAACGGTGCGGTGCAGGTGTGTGCAGGCTTCGTAATGAACGGTAAGAATTGCTGCTCCCGCTTTTGCAAATTCCGCCACGTATTGATCGGGATTCACGATCATTGCATGCACATCCAGTGGCTTTTTTGCATGCTTCGCCATGGCCTTGATCACCGGAAATCCGAAAGAAATGTTCGGCACGAATACACCGTCCATCACGTCTACATGAAACCAGTCGGCTTCGGAACGGTTGATCATTTCAATATCACGTTGCACATTGGCAAAATCACAGGAAAGAACGGAAGGAGCGAGGATCACGGACATGCTTTTTGCGGACAAAGTTAGCCAATATTGCCCTTATTCGCGCATTATTTTCAGGTATTCCTCGTCGCGTCCGTAGATGTCGATGTAGACCACCATTTTGTTTTCAGGATCACGTGTTACGGTCTGGTATTCCACAAAAATAGGAATCGGATCCATCAGGGAAATCTCGTAATTCTCTTTTCGTCCGAGCAGTGTATCCAGAGAATCCGGTCGCATTTTGTTGTATTTCCAGGGAGAGATGGAATCGTAATGCAGGATCTTCTTTGCAAGGTCTATCGGGTTCTGTGTTCGCATGCATCCGTGCGAATATGCGCGAACATCCACACCGAAAAGGGCTTTGGCTGGTGTGTCATGGAAATACACGCTATGCTCGTTGTAGAAATCAAACTTCAGGATTCCGAGACTGTTTTTCGGACCGGGAGATTGAACGACCTTGTACGGAAAGGCGTTCTGCCGGATCGATTTCCAGTTGACGGTGGAGGGATCGACTTCCACACCATTCTTGTAGATCTTGTAGTTGTGCTTGGCCAGGTAGCCACTGTTGTATTTAAGAGCGGGAAGGATCTCCTTGCTCGAAATGGAGTAGGGAACATTCCAGTATGGATATACAACGATCTTTTTCAGACGCGAGCGCAATTCCGGCGTTTGATTTTCCGGCTTACCCACCACAATGTTATGTGCGCTTTTGAGACTGTCATTCACGTAAAGCCGAAGCTTGTATTCCGGGATGTTGATATAGATGTATTTTTCAGGACGGGCTTCTCTGCTCCGGATCTTGTCCATGGCGAGTAAAATGCGTTCGACCTTGTGATAAGTACTTTCGTTCAGGGCTTTGGAAGTGTATTTACCAACCACGCCGTCCGGCTTCAGTCCGTTCGCGATCTGGAATTTCGTTAATCCTTCTGCGATGCCGAGACTGTCGTGAATGCCGTCTTTAAGATAGCCTTTGGAAACGAGTGCAACACGTGCTTTTTCAATGGCCATGGTTGAGTCGTACTTGGCCGACTTTACTTCGAAAGTTGTGGTGTCAAGGGGATAATGGTCGAGCAGGTCTACGAGTCCGGTGGCCAGGATTTCGTAGATCGAATCCTTCGGTCCGAAACGCAGGAATTGCAGGCGAATATCTCCGGTGTCATTGAAGGTCGCCAGTTCATCGAAGTCACCAGGATCTACAAAACGTTTTGGTTTTTTCTTTTTGGCTTCATAGTCGATCAGGCCGTTTCGCAGATCATACATGGATTGTGCAAGCCCTAGCGTGATGATGATCTCATCATGAATGAAATTATCCGACTTGCAGCGGATCAATCGTCCTTTGGGAATTCCAACGGAATAGGGGTGTTCGAAGACATGCTTCAGGGAACTACCGGTTTCGGTAAGCGTGGAATCGTTGATCCAGCGAGGTTTGTATCCACGCTGACTGTAATAACTGTTCAAAAAATGAAAGGTACTGTCCGGCAATCCGATTTGCGCCAGGTAATCTTCCGAAATAGCGATCTTCATCTTTTCCTCAATGGGAAGGTTCTGATCTTCAAAGGGTGGGACTTCTTCGTGCTCTCCGGTACAGGCGGAAATTAAAATGGATAGTAGGATTAGGCGTAGTGGTTTCATTTAATAATGTTTTGAAATACTTACATTCGTAAGGATTTCGAGACGAAGATAAGTGAATTTATGCTCGCACTGAATGTTGTAACGATTATAATTTTGATCACTGTAGTGGTTTCAATTTATGCGTTCAATAATCGGGCCCTGATGGATCGATTGGTGTTTAATCCTTACGATGTTAAACATTACGGGAATCGCATTCGGATCTTTGGTCACGTGCTGATCCATGCGGATTGGGCACATTTGATCCTTAATATGTTCGTCCTTTACAGTTTCGGGAGAATGCTGCTGGTCGAGTTTCAGTTGGAATTCGATTGGGAGAGAGGAGATCCTTCCGGAATTATGGGACAATTACACTTTTTAGCGCTCTATGTTTTAGGAGGGCTCTTTGCAACGCTTATTCCGTACATCCGTCACCAGAACAACCCTTCGTACCGCTCGCTAGGAGCGTCGGGAGCTGTTTCGGCGGTGGTGTTCGCCTTTATCATGTGGAATCCCCAGCACCAGATGGGGCTGATCTTTTTCCCAGTGATGATTCCTGCCTACATTTTTGGTCCGCTCTATCTGCTCGCAGAATTCCTGCTTGACAGACGGGGAGGCACCCGGATTGCGCACGATGCCCATATTGGTGGGGCGCTTTTTGGGATTTTGTACGCATTAATTATTAATATTGATAAGGCGAAAGCATTTATCGATTCATTCACGGGATAACGCATGTTATACGTTAACAACAACGGAGAAGTTTTAGACAACGCAGGTTATACGATTCGTACAGGGAACAGGGCTTTTTTGTACGGAGACGGCGTTTTTGAGAGTATTCGGATCATCAACGGAAAGACCATTAATCTGGAGAATCACATCGTGCGAATGCTGGAAGGAGCAAAACGTCTGAAGATGCGCCCTCCAAGCTTCTTTACCACTGAGTTCTTTGCAGAAAAAATTGATGAGCTTATTGCTAAATCAGGAATCGTTGCCGGTGGAAAGTGCCGGATCTCCCTTGATCGCTCGATCGGTGGAACGTATATGCCGGAAGCCAATGAAGTAGAATATTTTATTGAGGTGTACCCCTTGGATAACAACCAGTTTGAATTGAATGCGAAGGGGAAGGAAGTCGACATTTACATGGATCTGAAGAAGGCAAAAACGCCGCTTTCGAACTTCAAGACCAAGAACGGCCTCGTATATATTATGGCGGCAATAACTGCTCGCGAAAAAGGACTGGATGATTACCTGATTACGAACAATAACGGGGTAATTCTGGAAAGTACGAACTCCAATTTATTTGTGGTGAGCAATGGCGTATTGTACACGCCCGGGTTGGAGGAAGGGTGTCTTGCCGGAACAATGCGCATGCAGATCATCAACCTTGCGCTTGAGAATAACATCAAGGTGTACGAATGCAACATTTTGCCGCAGAACTTGTTGGTGGCCGATGAAATTTTCCTGACCAATGCCATTCAGGGAATCTCCTGGGTGAGTGGATATCGAACCAAACGTTACTTTAACACAACCGCACGGAAACTTGTAGAGTTATTAAATGCCTCCTGGATTCCGGGCACCTGACCATAAAAAGAACCAAATGACACGATGGCTTGTAGTTGCTGGTCTGGCTTTGTCTGTGGCGGCCTGCCAGCAGGAGAAGACCTGCGAAAACTTACCTCTGACGGCGAATGAAACGGCAGTATCGGATACTACGTATGATTCCTTGTATGCCCGGCAGTTAGGCGCAGACGATTACGGCATGCACCTGTATGTGATGGCTTTTTTGAAGGCCGGTCCGCATCGCAATCAGCCGAAGGAAGTCGCCGACAGTTTGCAACGGGCGCATCTCAATAACATCATGCGGATGGCCAGAGAGGGAAAACTTGTGCTGGCCGGACCTTTCATGGATGACGGTGATATTCGTGGAATTTACATTTTTAATGTTGCTTCGGTAGAAGAAGCTAAAGCTTTGACGAATACGGATCCGGCCATTGCGGCAGGTCGACTGGTGATGGAATTGCATCCCTGGTATGGTTCGGCAGCCTTGATGGAGGTCAATGAGATCCACAAACGCGTTGAAAAGATCAGTATCTGAGATGGGCGACGGTAAGCGAAGAGCAGACATTGAGCCGGGCATGTTCGTGGCAATCGTACTGAAAAAGGATCAGCGTACCGGTGAGTTGACAGAAGGCTATGTCAGCAAAATCCTTACGAATTCTTCTTTTCATCCGCATGGTATCAAGGTAATGCTTGAAGATGGCCAGGTTGGTCGCGTGCAGGAAATCCTTGATGAAGAAAGTTGAATATTTGTCATAAAACGGAATGTCATGGGAAAAATTCTTGCCTTTTCAGGGAGCAATAGTAGTCAGTCGATCAATCAGCAATTGATTCATTCTGCAGCAGCAATGATCAATGATCATGAAGTAGAAGTGATAAGTCTCATTGACTACCCGGCACCGGTATTTGGTGTGGATCTGAAGAAGGAGCAGGGGATCCCAGGGACGATTCACGCATTGAATGCAAAGTTTGAGGAGGCTGACGGCTTGCTGATCTCAACTCCTGAACACAATGGTTCTATGCCGGCTGTCTTTAAAAATACGATCGACTGGCTGTCCATGATCCGTCCTTCGATCTTCGGCGATAAACCAACGGTTTTCATGAGTACATCTACCGGTGCTCGAGGCGGTCGTTCCGTGTTGGATCATGTATTAACGATCATGCCTTACCGGGGCGCAAAGATCGTTGGGAGCTTCAGTCTTCCTTCATTTAATACGAATTTCAGTGATGGGATTGTTTCGGCATCTCAGATTGATGAACTCCGTAGAACATTGCTATCACTGGAAAAAGCGGTGAGCGATGCGGTAGCATCCAAGGTATAAAGGAATTACGTACATTCGTGCATGCCTCAAACGCACGATTCACCCAAGCAGGTTTCACTTTTTTTGGCCCTGATTCCGATCGTATTTATGATCGCTTCGGTAGTGATCGGCCATTTGATGCTGGGGGTTGATCTGCGGTTCATTTTGCTTTTATCGGCGATTGTTTCCGGGCTCATGGCCTGGCTGTCTGGTGTAAAAGTGGAAGCCATGTTCGAGGTGTACGGCAGCAACATCAAGCGGGCATTTCCGGTGATCCTGATCCTCATGGCGATTGGCGGTATTGTGGGCACCTGGATGTTCAGTGGTACGGTTCCTTTCCTTATTTATTATGGATTGAAACTGCTTCATCCTGACTTCGTGTTGGTGAGTGCGTTTCTGGTAACAGCGGTAGTGTCGACTTTTACCGGGACCAGTTGGGGATCAGCTGCTACGGCCGGAGTAGCTTTTATTGGGATTGGTGCGAGTATGGGAATTCCGCTGCCCATGGTTGCCGGAGCGGCATTGTCAGGGGCTGTTTTCGGGGACAAAGTATCGCCGATCTCCGATACCACGAATCTATGTTCGCTGGCTTCCGATGTGACGGTCTATCAGCACATCAGGAGTATGTTGCCGAACGTGATCATTTCCGGAATTCTCGCGGCAATTGGTTTTCTGATCCTTGGAATGGTATATTCAGGAAAGCAACTGGACGCCGGAAATGTAAACGGGATCATGCATGAGTTGGAGCAGTTGTATGATTTTAATCTTTTCATGCTGTTGCCGGCCATTGTGGTGTTTGCCGGAGGGTACAAAGGCTACCATCCGGTTGTTCTGATGATTCTTTCCTGTGTGATCGCAATTGTGGTCGGAGTGCTGAGCAACGGTTTTTCACCGGCAGACGGTGCCAATGCGATTTTTTCGGGCTTTCACCATTCTATGGGGGGGGAACTGACGATCTCTGATAATTTGCAGGTATTGCTGAACAGGGGAGGTTTTGAAGGAATGCTTACCGGCGCTGTCTTGTATGCCATATTGGCTATTGGTTTCGGTTCGTTCATGGAGTCCAGCGGTGCATTGAACCGGATCATGCGCGGATTGCTCAATTTGGTGAGAACTACTTATGGACTGGTTGTTTCGGCATTTTTCTCAGGAGGAATCCTGAATGCTGTTTCCGGGAATGCCGCTTTTTCTATTCTGACGACAGGTCAGATGTTTCGGGAATCCTTCCGTTCAAGAGAAATTTCAACAACGGTACTATCCAGGTCCATGGAAAATTCAATGACGTTGTTGGAGTCCCTGCTGCCATGGCACGTCACGGCAATCTACATGACAGGGATTTTCGGTGTGGCAACGCTGGATTACCTGCCTTACGCCTTTTTCAACATGGCCGGAATAGCTTTGTTTTTTCTTCTTAGCTGGCGTGAGATTCGTCGTGGTTCAGCGGGTCAACGTTGATCTGATTCACATGTCTGCAGATAATATTGGCTGAAAACCGGACAGTTAGCAATACAAGAATATCCGATTTGAACAAAAACGTTTTAGTTCCCCCTTGTTAAAAACTCTATATTTGGGAAACTACAAAAACCGAAAAAATATGAAAAGAACTTTACTCTCAATTGCTACAATCTTTGCAGTTACCTTCGGATTGAATGCCCAGGTTCAGGGATATTCTGTTGGACAGACTGTTAACGATTTTACTGTGACGGATGTACACGGAAACACGCACACATTGAGTTCATGGACCAACGCAGGGAAATGGGTGATCATCGATTTCTTCTTTACAACCTGCGGTCCTTGCCAGCAAACAGTTCCTTACTTCAGTGAATTGCACGAGAAGTACGGTTGTAACACTGCTGATCTGGCTTGTATCTCAATCGACGTGGGAGACAGCGATACAGATGTACTTGGATTCGAAAGCACTTACTCAATGTCAGGAGGAAATGAGCCTGCACCTGCGGTTTCAGGTCTTGACGGAGGAGGTAACGCTGTTATTTCTGACTTCAACCCTGCGGCTTATCCTACATACTGTCTGATCGATCCTACAATGGTGATCCGTAATGTTGACATCTGGCCGGTAGGCTCTGTCACAGACTTCGAAAGCGCGTTTTCTGCAGCTGGTTTCAGCCCGACTGTAGCTTCATGCGGATTGAGCGTGGAAGAG
Source organism: Crocinitomicaceae bacterium (assembly GCA_050300995.1). GTDB lineage: Bacteria > Bacteroidota > Bacteroidia > Flavobacteriales_D > Crocinitomicaceae > UBA4466. The sequence goes on from JBNKYR010000142.1 coordinate 7,900, forward strand.
AAGATCGGATTCGGCGAATTCGTTGTTTACCCGAACCCTGCAGCCGATAATACAACAATCGCTGTGAAACTGGATGCATCTTCTGACGTTAATGTAGCTGTTTACAACATGGTTGGAGCACTTGTTAGCGAAGAATCATTCATGGGGGTAGCCGGAAGCAACAGCTTCGCATTGAATACAACTGACCTCGAAAACGGTCAGTACCTCGTGAAAGTGGCTTTCGGAAACAATGCTGCTACGCAGACGACATTGAATATTATGAAGTAAAGACATTTGTCTGATTTCAGAGCCCCTGCACATGGTGTGGGGGCTTTTTTTATTTCAGGCTGCACAGAAACCATTATTTTTAAGCAGGAACAAAAGTTCACAACCGATGCTACGATTTCTTTTTATGCTGATTCTTTTCGGTGTGGTGCCCTTGTCGTACGGCCAAACCGTTCATTGGTCGAAAGCGCGGAAGCTGCTGGATGCCCGTCAGTACGATGCTGCCATGAAGACAATGGACAGTGTGATGCAGGGCGATATCTGGAAGCACAAGGCCGATGCCTGGTTGTGTCGTGCTGATGTTTCCTTCGCTTATTTCAGGAATTCAGAAAACGCGAGTGCTTCGATCGATGGTTTTCAAAATGCAGTAGATTACTACCGCAAAGCCCTTGAACTGGACAACGGATCCCTGGAAAAAAAGATCCGGGATCAATTACAGATCAATTCAGTGTTGTTGTTGAACGATGGGGTGGCACTGTACAATGGGAGTGTGTACGAGCCGGCTTATGATCTGTTCAGGATTTGTATCTCTATTGCGGATATATTGGACCAAACAGATACGCTTGCGATGTATAATTGCGCACTTGCATCGGATGCCGCCGGCTTGACGAAAGATGCTATTCAGTGGTACGACAAATGTGAGGCGCTCGGATATAAGGGGGCAACGTGCTGCAATATGAGCGTTTCTTTATACGCAAAACTCAACGATGCCGAAGGTTATCGGAAACGGTTGATTTCCTGTCGCGATCGGTATCCGGACGATCAAAACCTGTTGCATACTGAGATCAATTACATGCTACGTTCAGAGAAGTATTCAGATGCTATTCCTTTGCTTGAAAAGGCGATCAGTAAAAGCCCCGGGGATGCGCCTATGCATTTTTTGTTGAGCACTTGCTATGATCGAACGGCTCAATTCGAGAAGGCGGAAAGGAGTTATCAGGAAACTATCGCGCTTGACGCTGACTATTTTGATGCGTATTACAATCTTGGCGCACTCTATTTCAATAAAGGGGTTGAAAAGAACGGAGAACTGAATGCAAGTCTGCCGCCGGAAACCTATCTGAAAATTAAGGCAGAAACGGAAAACTATTTGAAAATGGCGATCAGGCCTTTGGAGCAGGCGAGAGCAATCAAACCGGATGATGTCGGGTTGCTGGAATCGCTCCTGCAATTGTATTCTTTTCTGGGAGACGAAGAAAAAGCGGCCATTATTCAGGAACAATTAAACAACGGAAAATAATGCAACCACCGAGCCGGGAAAAAATGCACGGAATCAATTTGTGGACGCAATTGGTCATATTCGGAACATGTGGGATCGCCATGCTGATCGGCGGTTTTTTTGAATACAGGGTGGATTCCTTTGAAAAAAGTACGCAGGCAGTATCATTAACAAGCTTGCTCAGCGATCATCCGGATGGCGCCTGGAAAAAAGTATACGGTTTTCAGGTCGATTTTCGCAACCGGATCCGTGCATTGCCTGCCAAAGGAGAAGTCGATGACCTGCATTTGCTGATTCCTTTGCGGTTGTTGGGTGAAGAAGATGGGGATCCGATCCGGTTTCTATACCTGATGACGGAGAATTCACGCGATCCGATCTACCAGTTGTTTGGTGACTTTCAGGAGGAACGCCTGAATTTTCAGGATCCCGGAGAAATTTTGGTGGAACTGGAGGATTTGGATGATCTGCCGGGAAATGTGCCGAATGTCGTTCGAAACGATGAGCGCGTGGGAAAGGAAGTGGTTGTGCTCACTTACCTTAGAAATGATCAGTCTCACGAATTTCTTTTGATCTTCGGAACCGTGCTTCTTGGCGTAGCCGGAATCTTTTTTCTGCTGATTAAACGTCACCGTAGAAAGTTGAAACAAGTACAAAATGAGATCTAATCCCATCTGGTTTTATTCCTTTGTGCTCGTCACTTCGCTGATGGTCATTTGTCTGATCATTTACGGCTTTGATATTTCCATGCCAAAAGGAACGCGCAAGGCCATTACCAGTCAGATCAAAAACTCCGGAAAAACAGACTATTTCTACCGCATCGACGATAAGTTCGCGTTTTACGTGTTCACGGATGCGGATATGGGAGTTGGTGTAACGACCTA
>JBNKYR010000143.1:0-10253 GCA_050300995.1 Crocinitomicaceae bacterium
CAACTGGACTCACTGATCTCCGGTCATCCATACGTGCAGATCAACGACCTTCAACTCTTACAGAAGAGGGTCGATCTCCAACTGAAACGGGAGCAACTCAAGCCAAAACTGACACTGAAGTACAATGCGATCAGTGAACCCTTGAATGGCAATCCTGCGGCCAACTACTCCCCTGCCAATTACACCTGGGGAGCCACCTTTGCCTATCCACTGCTTTCCCGCAAAGAAAGAGGCGGTGTTCAACTGGCCAAATTGAAACTGCAGGACCAGGAACTTAAGAATACGGCCAACGTTGCTGAAATCCGGTACAAGGTAGGAACAGCTTTGAACAACTATCTGCTGGCGCTGGATCAACTGGAAACGAGCCGACAACTAGTGGAAAGCAGTGAAGCGATGTACAATGCGGAAAGAAGTCTCTTTGACCTCGGAGAAAGTTCTGTCTTTATGATCAACTCCCGCGAAAGCACCTGGTTAAAGTCGAGGATTGAACTGATCGAATTGGAGAACCAAAGCAAGATGCTTTACAACGAACTGCTCTTTCAACTTATGGCAGATCCGGACCCTGTACCATAGATACCGGTTTTTACAGAACGAAAAAAGAGTAATGTAACCGTTGTACCGAGTGCTCTCCAAATCGGCACAATACAGTCCTTCCTACTTTTCTCTCGATGAAGAATACTCTTCCCGAAAACCACTTTCATCGCGCAGGACGCATCGTTCGGAAAGTATGAACGATCGTTGGGAAGGTTCGGACAACTAACTCCGGAAATAGCTCATACATTCATTTTGTAAAACGGTGTCTTGTCCGCGTCAAATGCACTGTGTTAAACAAATGAAATGAAGACCACCGGAATCATATTGTCTCTAATCTCGTTTGTCGTTCTCTTTCGTACGACGCATTGTCGCGCACAGACCTACAATGTTAACTACGGAAATATCAATTTCGGGGATGCCGGCGTAACTATTACCCCGAAAGTAGGCACCGGAACCAGCGTGGGAGATATCGTACTCTATGAGAACGTGGTCACACTGGCCGGACAACAGATTGATGCGATCGTAAGGACCTCCGCCATTACCAACGGATCGATCACTACCTATGATTATACCGGGACCAGTCAGAACAATCAACAACGCTGGTTTTCACCGCAAGCCAGTTTCAATGCGGGAGGGGGCTATCTGAAATACAATTTCGATTTTATTGTCGGCGGGTCGTACAACAACGGAACCAACACCGGAACACCGGTAACACTTGAAAACCTCGTACTCAACTCCTACGATCTGGATGGAAACGGCAATGCCAATTCAAATCAGTACTGCGACTTTACCGGCTTCGAAAGCTTCGAACTCGGGAACCCAACCAACCTGGAATATTCCTACGATCCGGTAACTGATCTGACGCATTTCAGAACAACAACCAGCTCAAATACCAGCAATGCAGCAGATGAGCGAAATCGAATCAAACTGACATTCGCCTATTCCTCCAGCATGGAGATCATCATGGGATCGGAAGGAAACGGAGCAGCCTACTTTTTTCTCGACTTTTCGGGTGGAACCAGCTTTACCTCTTCCACTTCCGTTGAGGTTCCGGAGTTGGATCTGGATACCTACACACCAGGGCCAGACAATGACACCATCTTTGTGGGAGACCCGGTATCCTTCACCAAAGGCGCAACCAATATTATCTATACGGGCACCAATATCGACCTCCTGCTCATCGAATTTGAAAACACAATGCTGCTCGATGGTGGCAATGAAAAAATGCTCTTCAACGGTTCGGGAGGCTCTGTCATTGACCTTAATTTTGCAGACGCTGCTTCCATCCCTGATATTACGATCGGAGGTACTACCTTCAGCGTGACGGCCACTGTTACCGGAACACGTTCGGAACTCGATTTCGCACTTTCCGGTGGAGGCTCCATGACACTTGCCAATGCCGAAATGCTTCTTGACTCGATCAACTACGACGATGTTGCCAGTTCGCCTACCGTCGCCTACCGGATCTTTGACGTGAAAGCCAAGGCCGGCGATTTTCTCACCAACCTTGCCCAATTCAATATTGAATTCAGTACGACTTTGCCCGTTGAACTGATCAGCTTTGAACTAAACCCGGCAGATGGCGACTGTCACCTTAACTGGGCAACGGCCACCGAGAAGAATAACGATTATTTTCTGGTCGAACGTTCACGCGACATTCAGGAATGGGAAGAGATCGGCATCATTGAAGGAGCCGGAAATTCCACTACTATGACCTTTTACCACTTCATCGACCAACGCGTGGCTTCCGGCATCACATACTACCGTCTCCGACAGGTAGACTTCGATGGGCAATATTCGTTATCTGAAACAAAATCCATTACCATGGATGCCGCAGATGTGATCCTGATCAACGATCCGGCTAGCGGCACCTACGAACTCCTGTTTAGCGCCCCGTGGTCCGGAAATATTCTGCTAAGCGAGCTGAGCGGGAGGACGATCATGGAAGAAACCGATCTGAACGGAATTCAATCCTACGATTTCCGCGCGTTCGTTGATCCGGGCAACAGCTACCTGCTTCGCTGTATTTCCGTGCTGGGAAATGTTTTCCGGTTTAGGTTCTGAGATCAGAAGAAACACTTATCTTTCATGGAAACTAAACGGCATCATGAGCGACATACCCAAGGAAGAAAAGAAATCCGTGAAGAACAAACTGCGGGAATTTGAGAAACAAGGCCTCTTATCTTATCGCAATTACCTCGACGAACAACTGATCTTTGCCTCTCAATCCGAGTCAAGGGCGAGCTATAAAAAGTACATTGAGAAGCAACTCAAACGCACGAACGAAAAGATCGAACGCATCGAAAATAAACTCCGGCAATGATCATCAAATTCCTTCAGCCCAATCCCTACATCACTCAGGAACAGATCGGAAAAGAAATCGAAGCTACGGTTCATCATGACTTCATCCTGGGCACTTCCATGGAATTTCGCGTTTCCGGCGTTCTTGTATCGGTGAGCAGTGTTGAAAACATGCCTTTCTTCGTGAAGGGAACCGAAGAAGAGATCGAACAATTGAAAACCATTGGTTTCGGCAAGGGCTCCGGTATGTGGGGTGTTTTCAGTTAAAGCGCTTACGCATCCACCACGAGTTTGTATCCCACGCCACGGATGTTGACGATCTTTACGCTTTCGTCCTCTTCCAGCTTCTTGCGCAGTTTGGAAATGAACACATCAAGCGTTCGACCAATGTAATCCCCGTCGTCTCCCCAAACAGCCTTCAGGATCAATTCCCGTTCAAGCGTGTTGTTGACAGAATTGTACAACAGAAAAAGTAACTCAGCTTCCTTCCCGGTCAGTTCGATTTTCCGCTCACCCAGGGAAAGTTCCATTGTTCGTTCATTGAACCGATAACTGCCGATCGCTATCCCATCTGACTGTACAGGCAAAGCACGTCTTTTCAACCATACAAAGAAGGCAATCGCCAGAAACATCACTACCACAACCAGCGTAACTGCTGAAGCAAAGTTCTTCTTCGGAACCAGAACCTCCTCGTTCCCGTTCCAGGCGTCATGCACCACAACCGGAGGGTTCACTTCCATCAGAGTGATGAACAATTGATAACAATCTTCCGGGAGTATCCGTGTAGAGCATGGAAGAAGATCATCGTCAGCGGCAGGAATTCCAATTTCATAACTGTACACCACTTCACCGGTTCCACAGGTTACCAGTTCAACAAGGTAGTGTTCCGAAAGCTGATTCTTTTCCATTACCTCACGGATCGTTGCTACCAATCCTTCCGGATTCAATGAAAAGCGGGTATCAAATCGAATTTCATAACGATCTCCTTTCTTCTCAACCGGTAGCACACGCGAGGTACTGTCTCCTGCATCCAGAAGCACCTGATGGCCTATCATGCGCATCACTACCAGAATGTGGCGTTCCTGCTTTTCCTGATTCGCGCGACACGCCACCGGCAGCAGGAACCAACATACCGCACAGAACAACATAAAATGAGAAAACCTCGAACGCATACCGTAAATCTACCGGATAATACTACGCCCCAAACGCTCTAACGCCGATTTTACATTATTTTACATTCGCCGGACATCGCATTTTGCACTATTTTGCACTAATTAACATTCGTTCAACATTCACAGCGTTGTGCCTGCGTACTTTTGATCAAAATAATTCAAATGCTGCCGATCCGTACGTCTTCTTTTTCTATCATTCTGATCATTTCCGGTTTACTCTCCGGGGGTGGCAGCCGTGTGCAAGCCCAAACCACACAGGAAGCGGCAGCGCCCCCTTTATCCATTGTTCAGAAACTCAAAGAAAGCGGTCTGACCATTGAAGACCAGGTTTCCCTCTTCTTCCGCTTAAAAGAAGAAGATCCCGATGCATACACTTTCGGGAATGAGGACGAACTGAACATGTACGGCTACGACCTGTTGTGGAACAATCAGACCAGCGAAGCCATTGAAATCTTTAAGATGATCGTGGCCGCATTTCCAAAATCATCCAATGCCTACGACAGTCTGGGAGAAGCTTATCTCAAGGAAGGAGATACCGAACTGGCCTTACTCAATTACCGTAAATCACTGGAATTGAACCCAGAGAACTACGGCGCTGAAGACCAGATTGATCGTATCCTGTATCCGGAAAAGGCCCTTGAAAAACCGGTCGATCGTTTCGCGAAGGTTTATTCGGTTAATGAATACCGGGAAGACCTGGACCAGCTTTCCAAAATGTTGCGTGAAATACATCCGAATGTGTTCAAGTTCACTTCCGAAAAGGATTTCAAGCAATTGGTTGACGCGAAAAAAGCCATGATCAACGAACAGACAAGCTACGGTGAATTCGCCTGGCTCTGTAGTGAGATCATCGCTACGGTCAATTGTTCGCACACCTCATTGGGTGGCTTTATGCAGGAAAGCAAAATGCTTCCCCCGGACTTGTGCTTTCCCCTTCAGACACGCTGGGTGAATGAACAACTCTTCGTGATCGGAAACCAGGGCAACGAAGACAAAGTACAGATCAAAGACGAGATCGTCAGTATCAACGGGAGAACGCCCCTGGATATCATGGAAGAAATCTATCGGCATATTTCCACCCAGGGATTCATTGAAACGACTAAAAAGCATATGTTCAATATATGGAGCACTAAAATGATCCCCTATGCCATGGACTTTCCGGCGACCTACGAAATCGTAGTAAAAGGAAAAAACGAACCCATCCTGCTCAACAAAGCCGAATATTTTGAAGACCTCTACAATGATCCCTCCGTTGAATCCTGCGATGCCCTCCTGTGCCTCGAGATCCTGGAAGATCATCCTGCTACGGCTGTGCTCACCGTTTCATCCTTCGACTACTATTACTGGGGCAATTACGAGGAATTCGAGCATTTCATTGACAGTAGCTTCAGCGTGCTGCGCGAACAGAAGATCGAAAACCTCATCATCGATGTACGATTCAACGGTGGCGGTTCAGCCGAATCAAGCATTTACCTGTTGAGGCATCTGATCAACAAGCCTTTTATCTACCTGGCGTACGCTGCCGATGCCAAAGTACATGATCTCCATGAACCTGTAGAAGAGCCGTTCACCGGTCAACTGTATTTTATCATCGACGGCTACGGAAACTCCACTACCGGGCACTTTATGTCCATTGTGAAACAACTGCATCTTGGAACTATTGTAGGAGAAGAGCTGGGATCCAATCAGTTTTGTACGGCAGCCCAGCAAAAATACCGGCTTTCGCACACCAAACTGGAATATTACGTGGCACAGGGAACCTGGGTAACGGGTGCGGATTCCCAACCAGACGACGCCGGGATTCAACCTGATCACGTTGTTGTACAGAGCATCGACGATTACCTGAACCATGTGGACGTCGTAAAAGAATACACATTGAAGCTTATCCCGCAGTGATCCTTCCTGCGCAAACGTTTGTCTCGTGACAATTGTAGGTGCGCCAAATACGTCGCTAAAGATTCACTTCTTCCGTTCGTACAAGCCAATCAGTTCTCCCTGACCGAGGATATGACCTTCCATTGCTAACATTACGCCTTGCTTATCCACTTCATCCGTGAGTGCCAGTTCGGTATCCAATGCATAGACCTTGAAGAAATAACGATGTGCACCTGAAGGTGGGCACGGACCGCCATAATGCTGGCGCTTGAAGGAATTCATACCTTCCACTCCGGGAATACTGTTTTCTTCGATCTTACCGGTCGGAGGAATGTTCCACACCACCCAGTGATCCCAGGTACCACGCGGCGCATCCGGGTCGTCCATGATCAGTACGAGACTCACGGTGCCTTCCGGAATGTTTTTGATCTCCAACGGAGGATTGATGTTTTCACCGTCGCAGGTGTACTTTGAGGGAATGTGTTCGTTGTGCCCGAACATCGAACTGGTAATGACCATAATGATAACTGCGATTTGTTCCATGTACCGTGATTTCTGAAGAACAAGTTAGTGAAAGTTTGGGTGCCGTGAACGTCTTCCAACGAATAACATACCGTGTTCACAGAAACACTCTGTTAACTTCCTGATCTAAATCACTTTTTCAGCAGGAACAAATCATTTTTTCAGCGTGGAATCGCGGATAATTTTGAGGAAAATTCAAAACACTATGAGAACCTTTAGTATCCTTTTCATTTCCCTGTTTACTGCCGGTTTTTCCCTGGCCCAGCAGCGCGTGGCATTGCACAGTGCCGGAACCACGACCATTTTCAGCAGCGCCAATCCTTTTCAGGACGCATATACGGCAGCCGTGAATGGCGACACCATTTACCTTCCCGGAGGTCAATTCACAATACCTCCATCCTTTAACAAGCAATTGACCGTGATCGGTACCGGAATTCATGCAGATTCAACTACGGCAACGGGTAAAACCATCATTAATTCACCCATTTACTTCGGCACCGGAAGTGACAAATCACACTTCGAGGGTCTGTACATCAACAGTACCATTAACTTCCTGACCAATGAGAAAGTTGACAGTGTACTGCTTCGCCGAAATTACTGTACGGGCATCAATATTCCGGGAACCACTCCGGGAACCGAATGCAATGCCCTTCGCATTGAAGAGAACGTGATCTACGGAAGCATCAACGCGCAGCACTCCACCAACATCATCGTCTTTAACAATATGTTGCGCTCCCTCTCCAACATTGCCCAGAACGGATGGATCGCCAACAACATCTTCTTTTACCTGGGGTCGGGGTATCCGGCTCAGTCCGTGTACTACTCACTTTTCCAGAACAACTACATCCAAACCGGATGGGGCCTGAGCGGATGTCAATACAATACCTTCCAGAACAATGTTTGGGATACGGACCAGTCAATCGACCTGAACAACACTCACCTCAGCGAATACTACAATGTTTCGACGGCAACCATGTTTGTATCATTTGGTTTTGCCAATGCATTTGAAACGAGTGACTACCATCTGAACAGTCCGGCCACTTACCTCGGAACCACTGGTGATGAAGTCAGCCTCTACGGTGGCTATGCTCCGATCAAAGAAGGATGGGTTCCTTTCAATCCGCACTTCCGGAATATTACCGTAGCACCAACCACCAATGCCAGCGGACTGCTCAACGTTCAGATCGAAGTTGGTGCACAGGATAATTGATTCGAACAATACGACAAAAAAGGTATGAAAACACTATTAATTCTTTCAATTATCGGGCTGGCAACAGTGACATACAGCCAAAAAGTAGTTGCACTGCACTCAGCCGGAACCGTGACCATGTTCAATACGAACAACCCGTTTCAGGATGCCTATTCCGCTGCTGTGAACGGAGACACCCTGTATCTGCCCGGAGGATCCATGATCCCTCCGACAACTATTGATAAGCAGCTTGTCATCATTGGCGCCGGTTTCCACGCTGATTCCACCACGGCTACTTACCCTACCAACATCTCCAGCAGTTTTTCACTGGGCGAAAATGCGGACTTCACCATTCTCGAAGGACTGAAGATCAATGGAAACATCAGTGCGCTGAGCAATGTTTCAGCCTCCAACGTCCAGTTAAGAAGATGTTCTCTTACGGGCTATTTGAACTTCCCGGGAAGCGGAGCAACTCCCACGGAAAACTTCGTGGTGGAAGAATGTGTGATCGGTGGCAGTTCCAATGTTCAGAATTTCAGAAACTGCCTGTTTACGAATACCGTATTTGTGACGCAGCTCTATTATTCTTACAGCAATCTGATCCAAAACTGCATTTTTCTGCGCCAGGGAGGTGCATCGTCCTCTGCAGGCGGAAGAACCGTGTATAATTCCTATAACAACTCATTTGCCAACAACATCTTTTACAATACGACGATCTACTCGGTATACGGAGATGCGAACACGTTCGAAAATAACCTGTTCTGCAATGCCACACCGGAATTGGGCTCCTCCCCCATTACGGTTAACAACTATCTTGGAGTGCCGCAGGCCAGCGTTTTTGTGAATGAACCGGATTATCTCTGGAGTGAATCAGACGATCATCACCTGCAGGACCCTGTGACCTACATCGGAACAGACGCCGCTCCAATAGGAATATACGGTGGATACAGTCCGTTCAAGGCTGGTGCCGTCCCTCACAATCCACACATCAGTTCGAAAACAATTGCACCGCAAACGAATGCGAGCGGTCAACTGAATGTTCAAATCACCACATCTGCACAGGATAATTAAAAAGACGGACATGAAATTACTTTTTAATACCCTCGTCTTTCTCTTGCTCTTTACCAGGGCTCACGGACAGACGAATCTCACAGAGTATGACTATTGGTTCGACAACGATTTTGCATCAGTATCGACAGTAGCCATCAGTCCTGCACAGGATGTTGCTGTCAATACAAATATTGATGCAAGTGCATTATCCGACGGATTGCACGTGTTCAACATACGCTTCAAGGATGAAAACGGTATATACTCATCTGTGCTGAGTAAGTTCTTCCTGAAAACGGCAAATGCTTCTGTTCCGGGAACGAACAACATTGTAGGACAGGAATATTGGTTCGACAATGATTTTGCAGGAGTAACGGCCAGTGCCATTTCGCCGACGCAAAATTATAGTATGACAGGGAGTATTGATGCTTCATCACTGGCAGATGGATTGCACGCTGTCCATTTCCGATTCAAAGATGAGAACGGTGTCTACTCATCCGCCGTGAGCAAATTCTTTCTGAAAATTTCTAATGTAAGCGTAGGCCCGGCCATTGAACTGACAGACTACGAATATTGGTTCGACGGTGATTATGCCGGTGCACAAACCATTGCGATTACACCAACTCAGGATTATCAGTTGATCAGTGATCTGGACGGCTCAGCACTTTCCAACGGGCTTCACGTTGTGAATATTCGTTTCAAAGATTCCGAAGGTGCGTGGAGCAGTGTACTCAGCAGGTTTTTCCTGAAACAGGAAATGAATTCACCTGTCACAAACCTGCTGGATGCCTACCGTTACTGGTTCGATGATGACTTTGCGGGTAATACCCTTGTCGCACTTCCGACCCCGGTCAGTTCAGTTCTGGTGAATACCGATATCGACATGACCCAGGTTCCGCAAGGCACGTACCAGATCCATTTCCAGTTCCATGATATTACCGGTAAATGGAGTTCTGTGACTACCGATACGCTCGACAAACTCTCCTTCCCGATCGCGGCCTTTGATACGCTGGCGGGAACCGTTTGCATCGGTGAACAGGTAGCTTTCAGCAATGCGAGTATCGACGCCGACGAATACCTATGGGATTTCGGAGATCTGTCTACCAGTACCGATTCGGCAGCTACGCACATTTACACTTCACCAGGGATTTACGACGTGACGCTCACGATCACCGATACGATCACAGGGCAGGACAGCACACTGACAATCCAGAACCTCGTCACCGTAGGTAATCTCGCCAGCAGTACGCTTACGACTTCCGGTTCCACTTTGCTTTGTGACGGTGAAATGGTGACCCTTACGGCAGACGCAGGATTCGCCTATACATGGAACACTCTGGCGAATACACAATCCATCGATATCAGTTCCTCCGGAGACTATTTCGTATCGATTTCAGACCTGCTGAATCCTGCCTGCGTCACCGAATCCGACACCGTTACCGTGGTGGTCAATCCATTGCCGATGGTAGATCTCGGAGGCGACCAAAGTTCCTGCGCCGATCCGATTGTGTTGGATGCCGGAAACCCGGGAGCAACGTATCTCTGGAACGATGCCAGCAGCATGCAGACCAACAGTGCAGCCAATACGGGAGAATATTCCGTGACGGTGACCG
>JBNKYR010000144.1:0-10147 GCA_050300995.1 Crocinitomicaceae bacterium
GAAGTATCCCTCGGGTTCAACTTAAATTGTAAAGACAAGCCTGTATCATTCAGGACAATTTCCTGCCCTTCTTTCTAGACGATCGTCCGATTTTCTTTTCTGGTTTGATATATCGGATTCGTTGCAAGGTCTATTCCGCGGAGTAGACCTTTTTTCCTTTAATGAAAGTAGCGTAAGCGAAATTCTGGACGAAAGGATCGTTTGCAGTTACCGGTCGATCGAAGATCACGAGGGTCGCATCTTTTCCTTTTTCAATGGTGCCCAGCTGGTTTTCCTGGAAAGATGCCATTGCTGCCCAGATCGTCATGCCGCGCAGGCATTCATCCAACGTAATACTCTCGTCGGCAAGAAATCCGCCGCCAGGTACACCATCGGCGTTTTTTCGGTTCACAGCGGCATGGATCGTCAGAAAAGGGTCTGTGTATTCCACCGGAAAATCCGTTCCGATCGCCAGCATTCCAAATTGATTCAAAAGAGATCGATAGGCGTAAGCTCCTTTCATGCGATGAGGTCCGAGACGTGATTCTGCCCAGCGCTGATCCGAAACGGCATGCGTCGGTTGTACACTCGGAAAGACTCCGGCTGCTGCGAAAAGTGCAAAATCATTCGGGTCGACAATTTGAGCGTGTTCGATGCGCCAGCGATGATCGGGCCTGGTATCGTAAATGTCCTCGTAGATTTCGAGGATCACACGGTTGGTAGAATCACCGATTGCATGTGTGTTCATCTGGTAATTGACTTCCTTGCACACGTTGGCAATCTCTTTCATTCGTTCCATGGAAGTACAGAGGTAACCGTGATGGTCAGGTTTATCGCTGTAGGCTTCTTTGAGAAAGGCACCGCGCGAGCCAAGAGCTCCGTCTCCGTAGACTTTGAAGCTGCGAATCAACAGGTTTTCGTACTCGTAAATACCATAATTGCGGGCAAATTCAAAGCTTTCTTTTGAGGGAAGCAGCATGCCGTAGATGTTCAGGTGGAGTTTGTCTTTTTCGATCATTCGTTGGAACATCTCCACTTCATTCATTTGCATTCCTGCTTCATGAACTCCGGTGATTCCCCATGAGAGCAATTCTTCCTGAATCTCGAGTAAGGCCGCTGTCATTTCTGCTTCCGGGAAATCGGGAAGAATGTCAAGGATCGGATTCATGGCATTGTCTACAAAAACACCGGTTGGCATTTCGAGGGAAACCTTCATGCCTCCCTGGAGATCCAGGACATCTGATTCAACATCCATCGTTTCATAATAGCCTCCCTGATTCAATTCGGGGTCTGACTGAAATTTTTGGAAGACATCGGATTTCTCGATGAGATAATCGTTGGCGAGCAGGGCATGTCCGTCAATGCGGAAAAGGCAAACCGGGATGTCAGGAAACAGTTCGTTCAGTTTTCTGTTGTTCGGCATTTCGTTTTCTCCCCACAGTGATTGGTCCCACCCGCGACCGATGATAAACGGGCGATTATAGCGGCTCTGGTATTTTTCAATGCGTACCAGCATTTCATCGTAGGACTTGCAGCCAACAAGATCTACACTGATCTTTTGCCGGGCATACGAAAGCATGTGGCCGTGGGCATCGGTGAATCCCGGATAAACATCTCTCGTTTCCGCGTCGATGTATTCTTCAGCGCTGTATTTGTTCAGAATTTGTCGTTCAGGCCCAACTTCAACGATTTCGCCGTCGCGAATGGCAACTGCTTCGTAAACCGTGTTTTGGTCGTCCATGACATGGATCTGTGCGTTGTGGATGATAAGGTCAACCGATTCCCCCTTCATGCAGGAGGTCAAAAAAGCAAGTGCGCCTATGAGGTAACAGCCAATGGTAAGTTTTTTCATTTTCCCGGATTGAGGAATGAAGGTAGAAAAAATCAACTATACCAAAGATGAAGTTGTCAATTACCTATGGATGCAGTTTCGCAAGGCAGGTCATCTCATAGGAGGCTTAAAGTCCGCGGAAAGTTGTATTTTCAAGAACCAAACAAAGCCACTATGTCATCCTCCGCTGTTGTTGAAACAATTGAAACGCAGGCCCATCGCATCATTGATAAGAAAGATGGGATCCTACGTGTATACAGTAAGCCCAGTCATATTGACCTGGAGGATGTTGAAGCCCTTTTTGCAAAGTTTGCTGAAATCCGAAAGGGAGAACGACTTTTGGTTTTACTGGACCCTACAGAGGAAAACTCAATGACTGCTGAGGCAAGGAAGCTTCTGGTAAAGCATCTAAAGGACGACGTCCGGTGTTTGGCTGTGATCGGAAGAAAGAAATTTGTTCGTTCGTTGTTCGATATTATTAGTTCGTTCGTGGATATTGGAGTGGACATGAAAATGTTTGATAAGGAAACAAAGGCCGAGAAGTGGTTGTTCGAATCTTATCTGTAAAATTCATGAGGCTCAGATCGGGATCATTTTTTCTGCTTTGAAGTGCATTTGCGTGCCGTAAGTGCAAAACACAACACACGGCAGTCACCATTTTGAGGTGTTCGTTCAGTGCCACATTTTCACATTTGTATTTGATGACACAGACATCGGCAGGGAGCCGCTTCGGGTTTAAAAGTAAAACGATTTGCGCTTATGCTGTCAAGGCGCTCAGCGTTTCATGACAATCATACGCCCCTTTGTCATTTGTTGGTCTCCCATAGTAACGACATATGTATAAACACCATCCGACAAATGTTCGGCGTTTACAACTAAAGAGTGGCTTCCTGCTGAAAGGACCGAATAATCTTGTTGGGATACCATCTGACCGTTTGAGTTATAGATCCGGATGCCAACATCAGCATTGTTATCAAGTGTGATATGAATGGTCGTTGTCTCACTAAACGGATTCGGGAAATTCCGACTGATATTTGTTCCCGACCCGGTGTCGTTGAATCCGAGGCTTTGTGAAGTTGGTTGTTGCTGTGTTACACAGTGAATCATGCCGCCCCATTGGTATAAATTTCTACAATCGATTCCTACCACTGTTCTGTTTGGGTAAAGAGACTGGATGATTCCATTTGCAGTAGCGTCATTGGGGTCGTTGTAGTTCGGGACAAGAACGACATCATTCGCTACATAGTAATTTGCATAGGAACCTTTATATCCAAGGTTGCTTCCATTTGTGGTTACGACATTGTTCTGTGTCAATGGCAAATACACCTTGGTATAAACGACATTATTGATGTTGCTTGCTCCGTACAGGGTTGCAATGTCGGATGTTGATGCACCCCAATATGTCAGGTCGGCATTGTTCATGGTGACGAGTGTGTCACTATTCAGAAATTTCGCAAAACCGTCTATATGAAAGTCCGTGATATCATTGGGGTCTCCGACATTCCCATCGAGCCAGATGAATTTGGAAACACCGAGGTATTGCGAAAAAATGGTTTCAGCCTGCGTTTGGGTCATGCCCGGATTTCTCACAGAATTCGCTGGCGACTGGCTTATGATGGAACTTCTGCAGGCCATTAAAACACCATTTCCGTCAAGCTCAACTGCTCCTCCCTCGTTCACCATGATTGAATTCAAGTCAACTACCGGCGTACTGATAGCGTTACCAACGCTGGTAGGGATCGGGTTGCAAAGGTTGTAGTTAAATTTTCCTCCCCAACCATTGAATCCCCAGTCTTCAATGAGCAAATTTCCACCACTGTCCCAAACGAAAATCGGTCCGTTGTCCCGAACCCATACGTCATTCGTCTGAAAAATGTAAAAATCGACATTGGTTAAGGGAACACTGGCAGCCGTCAGCAATGATGTGATTCTGTTTTTCTCCGTATTGTCATACGCGATAATATGAACTCTTTCACCACTGACCAAAGCCTGAGTCATTGCTACCCAGGTTGCGTCAAGACTGTTTCTGTAAGCAAGGCCGTATTCATATTGATGGGGCCACTGCAACCAGGTTCCTTCATGAGTTTCATTTTCATGTGGCATTTGGTAGTTCTGAGCGAAGGAAGAGAGGTGAACGCCGAAGAGTATCAGAAGTGCTTTAAATGAGTTCATGTTTGGTTTATATGTTGTAAATATTCAGGCACTGACATCAAAATTAACGTTTCAGGGAGGATTTTCTTGCGCTTCGGAAAAGTTACCGCGTTGTTATCAGTACTGGTTCCAAATACCTTGGATCATCCTGATAGTACTTTCGAAAACAGAGTTGTTGCAAAGAAAGTGATACGATGGCTCTGTAATTTTCGCTTCCCTCAGTCAGGGCTTCTTTTTTGTCAGGATCAACGGTGTCGAACCCTTCAGATTTACTAATTTTGCAGCAAATTGCATTAAACATGGAAACCCCAAAAACGTACGAACCCGGACAGGCCGAGGAACGATGGTATTCACACTGGATGGCGAAAGGTTACTTTCATTCCGAACCGGATGATCGTGAACCTTACACCGTTGTGATTCCGCCGCCCAACGTCACCGGAATTCTGCACATGGGGCATATGCTGAACAATACCATTCAGGATGTCCTGGTGCGTCGTGCACGTATGCAGGGTAAGAATGCTTGTTGGGTTCCCGGAACGGACCATGCATCTATTGCCACAGAGGCGAAGGTTGTGCAGAAGCTGCGCCAGGAGAACATCAAGAAGTCAGATCTGACACGGGATCAGTTCCTGGAGCATGCCTTCGAATGGAAGGAAAAGCACGGAGGAATTATCCTTGAGCAGTTGAAAAAACTGGGAGCTTCCTGTGATTGGGAGCGTACGAGTTTTACAATGGATCCGGAGTATTCGGAGTCGGTGATTGATGTGTTCATTGACCTTTACAAGAAGGGGAAGATCTACCGCGGAGTGCGAATGGTGAACTGGGATCCCGAGGCACTTACGGCACTTTCGGATGAAGAGGTATTGCACAAGGAAGTGAATTCAAAATTGTTTCACGTTCGTTATAAAATTGCCGATTCGGATGATGCCTGGTTAACAATTGCTACCACGCGTCCGGAGACAATTCTCGGGGATACTGCTATCTGCGTAAATCCGAACGATGCACGATACGCGAATCTCAAGGGGAAATTTGCAATCGTTCCGATCAGTGGTCGCAAAGTACCGATCATTTTCGACGATTATGTGGATATGGATTTCGGAACCGGTTGTCTCAAAGTGACTCCTGCACACGATACCAACGACTACGAACTCGGGAAGAAACACAATCTGGAAACCATTGATATTCTCAACGACAACGGAACACTGAACGAGCATGGGCTGCATTATGCAGGCATGGATCGCTTCGAAGTACGTAAAGCCATTGAGAAGGAACTGGATGAGAAGGGGTACCTGGTAAAAACCGAGGATCACATCAATAAAGTAGGCTATTCGGAGCGTACCAACGCGGTTATTGAACCGAAGCTTTCCCTGCAGTGGTTTGTGGATATGAAAGAGCTGTCGAAGCCGGCCCTCGAAAACGTGATGAACGGAAACATCCAGTTTCATCCGGAGAAGTTCAGGAATACCTATCGTCACTGGATGGAAAATATCAAGGATTGGTGTATTTCACGTCAGCTTTGGTGGGGACATCGCATTCCGGCCTGGTATTTTGGAGAGGGAACCGAGAATTATGTGGTCGCCAAAACATCCGAAGAAGCGGCAAAACTGGCGTCGGAGAAAGCAGGACGCGCAATTGCAGAAAGCGAGCTTCGTCAGGATGAGGACGTTCTGGATACATGGTTCTCCAGTTGGTTGTGGCCGATTTCGGTATTCAACGGACTGACAGATCCCGGAAACAAAGACATTCAATATTACTATCCGACCAACGACCTGGTGACTGCTCCGGAGATTATGTTCTTCTGGGTGGCCCGGATGATCATTGCCGGTTACGAATACATGGGCGATCTGCCGTTCCGCAATGTATATTACACCGGGATCGTTCGCGACAAACTCGGACGCAAGATGTCGAAGCAGTTGGGGAACTCCCCGGATCCGCTTGATCTGATTGAGAAATACGGTGCCGATGGTGTACGTGTGGGAATTCTGATCTCTTCACCTGCCGGGAATGACCTGCCGTTTGATAGTGCGCAGTGTGAGCAGGGACGAAATTTCACGAATAAGATCTGGAATGCTTTCCGTTTGGTAGATTCCTGGAATGTGCAGGAAGATCTTGCGCAGCCCGAGTCATCGAAAATGGCTATTCGCTGGTTCCGTGCAAAGTTGAACGGCGAGATCAAAGCGATCAATGAGGCCTACGATAAATTCCGGATTTCAGAGGCGCTCATGCTTACCTATAAATTGGTGTGGGATGATTTCTGCTCCTGGTACCTTGAAATGATCAAACCGGGCTACGAGCATCCGATTGATAGCAAGACACTGGAAGCCACAAAAGACTTCTTTGAAAGCCTGCTCTGCCTGCTGCAGCCGTTTACGCCATTTGTTGCCGAGGAATTGTGGCATCTGATCCGGGAGAGAGCGGAAGGGGACGATTGTATCATAGCTTCCTGGCCCGAGGTTTCTGTTGCTGAAAATGAAGCAAATGAGACACTTAGAAGTTTTGTTCTTGCTTCAGACGTTGTAACCAATATCCGAAACATCCGTAAGAACAACAACATCGCCAACAAGGTAAAAATGGAATTGTTGGTGAAGAAGAACAGTGAGCTAAACCTCTCGTTTGATCCTGTGATCGTGAAGATGGGGAATTTGTCGAAGTTGGAGTATGTGAATGAAAAGGTGGCAAATTCAAATTCGTTTATTGTTGACGGGAATGAGTACTTTGTTCCGTTTGGAGATTCGATCGATGTTGAAGGAGAAAAGGACAAGTTGAGCGAAGAGTTGGAGTATACGAAGGGCTTTTTGAAGGGAGTTCAGAAGAAGCTTCAAAACGAAAAGTTCGTTCAGAACGCTCCTGATTCAGTCGTAGCCCTCGAACGAAAAAAAGAGTCCGACGCATTGAATAAAATTGCTATCTTGGAGGAAAAGCTGGCTAGCCTTAATTAAACTAAGCCTAAAAAACTTAACTACTACTGCTTTCACTGTTATTAGGTTGGAACTATAAAACCAATATAAATGATAACAGAAGACTCGCTTATTGACGAGCATGTCGTAACACATGCGACTCTTCAGAGCTATCATTACCCGCTGGAATTCGAATTCAAGATCACAAGTCTTGCAAACGATTTCTCGGCGCGTGATGCTGAAGGGACGATGTTAGCCTACGTGCGACAGAAAATGTTTAAACTCAAGGAAGCCATTTCGGTCTACTCGGATGAGGACAAGAAAGAAGTTCTCTACACGATCAATGCAGACCGCTGGATCGACTTCAATGCCAGTTACATGTTCTCGAAAGGGAAAGGCAAAGAAGTTTTCGGTCGGGTTGGCAGAAAGGGTGCCCGGTCGCTGTTCAATGCCCACTATGAGGTGTTTGACAGTGAGGGAGAAGAGGAGTTCGTTATCCGTGAAGAAAATCCATGGGCAAAGTTCTGGGATGCCTTGTTGGGTGAAGTTCCCGTTTTGGGACTTTTCTCCGGTTATTTCTTCAATCCGCGTTACGTGGTGAAACGGATGGACGATACGCCTGTGGCACGCCTTTCCAAAGAGCCTTCTTTCTGGGGACGTCGTTTCAAGCTGGAAAAGCTGAGCGATAGCCTCGAAAGGGAGGAGAGTGAACGAATGTTACTGTCCCTTATGATGATGTCCCTATTGGAACGTCGACGAGGATAACAAATATAGCTGGGAAACAAAAAGGGGAGCGATTTCGCTCCCCTTTTTTAATTGTATAAAACCTCCTGGATCGTGGATCTGGAGACGTAATGGTAATTTTTCTGTGCTTCTTTGAAGACATCCTTAGCCCAGGCCAGATCGTCTTTGCTTTCCGAATCGTGGAGTGCCTGGTAAATGGATTCAATATACCAGCGACGACCAATCTGCTTGAGGTAAGCGGCCATTTCCGGACGAATTTCCTTGTAGCCGGTTTTTACGGCAAGAATGAACCAGGCTGATTTCAGCGCTGAATTGGCTTCTGTCGAAAACTTCAGGTGATCATCGATCGCTTTCATCGTAGCCGGAGAAAGGTCTTCACGCAGGGAGCGGATGAGTGTCATCCACTCTTGTGTAATATAGTCGCCACGTTTTACATTCTTCAGGCTTCCGTTGAATACATCTTCGCCCTTATTGATCTCTTCTGCAATCACTTTCATACGCTCCAGTCGCGGTGAATTGATTTTTACACAATTCGCCGGAATTCCCGGTTCGTAGATCCACTTGTTCGGATCAAAGTCAATATTGTTCGGTTCGAGCAATTCACGATTCAGGTAGTTCACGAATTCCTCCGTGGTAATGGTTTCAAAGGCGTGCTCGTTGAAATACTTTGTCATGAAGGCATCAAACTTATCACGACCGGCAATGTTTTCCAGTGTTCGAAGGAAGAAAGCTCCTTTGATATAGGCGATATCCGTCATTCCGTCGTCAGGATTCCGGCGATCGAGTTGAAGCTTGAGCTGCGTGTCTTCCGGATGCTCTCCGTTTTCAATGTCATCCAGCGCCATTTCCAAATCCTGAAATTCGATCATCGCAAGAATATCTGCTGTCTCTTTTCCGTAGATTGCTTCCATGATGCGGTTCTCGAAATACACGGTAAAACCTTCGTTCATCCAGAAGTCGTTCCAGGTGGCATTGGTTACAAGATTCCCTGACCAGGAATGCGCCAGTTCGTGTGCAATTACCGAAACCATGCTTCGGTCACCCGCAAGGATTGTCGGGTTCGCAAAAGTCAGTCGCGGGTTTTCCATTCCACCAAAAGGGAAGGAATACGGAAGCATAACAATATCGTACTGATCCCAGCGATATTCACCATACATGTTTTCCGCTGTTTCGATCATTTTTGGCAGGTCCACAAATTCGTACGCACATTCGTCTGCCAGTTCCTGTTCGGAATAAACGCCGCAATTATCGCCCAGTGGAGTATAAACCATGTCACCAACCGCCAGTGCGATCAGGTATGCAGGAATTTTCTGGCGCATCTCGAAGTGATAACGTCCGTTACCACTCTTTTTCTGCGGATTGGAGGCGCTCATTACAGCCAGTAGATCGCCAGGAACTTTTACGTCTGCCGAATAGGTGAAACGCGTCATCGGGCTGTCCTGTACCGGAATCCAGCTTCTTGTAAGGATGGCTTGTCCCTGTGTGTACATGTAAGGATGTTTACCACCAGCGGTCAATTCCGGTTCCAGCCAGTCGATGGCTTCCGTTTTGTTCGTTGTCTGGTAATAAATGTTGATGTACCGGGTATCCGGCTCGATCTTCACTTTCAATGCCTGTCCGAGCAATTCATCACGTTCTCCGATCACAAAATCGGTAGAAACTTCGTGGTTTTTCTTGCCCAATGTCACTTTTTTGATCTCGAGTTCCTTGATGTCAAAAATGGCCGTATCCGAGGAATGTTTTCCCATAGTATGGCGTGCCACACCGTAAACGGTACGGTTGTCAAAGTTGACTTCCAGTTCGAGGTCAAGATGTGTGGTATTGATCTCGTGAATGTTTGAATAAGTGTGCGGATCAGTACCACCCGATTCAACTACTACGTTGCTCGGATCGTCATTATTCATCGGCGCACAGGAGAGGAGGGACGCAGCCCCCAAAGAATAAGGAGATAAGTTATCTTCATGGTTTACAAAAAGATTCATCGTAAAGATAAGTCATTTCTTGGGATTGAAGAGGCGAATCCGGGAGAATTTAACGGAGGGTCAAAGCAGCGAAATTGCCTGTTTTTTCATTCGTCCGGGGCAAGTTGTGATTCGTCGATAATTTGGTGTACTCTGCCAATTTTTTCTTACATTCACGGACCAAAATAATTTTTATGAGTAGTAACTCAGGTGTAGCTTCACAGAGAACCATTTTAGGCCATCCGGTAGGATTATTTGTCCTCTTCTTCACGGAAATGTGGGAGCGTTTTTCCTACTATGGGATGCGGGCAATTCTGGTACTTTATCTGGTATCTCAGTCGAAGGGCGATAATCCTGGGTTAGGGTGGTCGGATAAGGAAGCTCTTGCGCTCTACGGCTGGTATACGATGTTGGTATATGTAATGTCAATTCCGGGAGGGATTATTGCGGACCGACTTATAGGGCAAAAAAAATCGGTTCTTATCGGTGGTTTGTTGCTTTGTGCCGGACATGGGGTTTTGGCTATTGAACAGATGACAGCTTTTTATTCAGGATTGATCCTGATCATTCTTGGTGTCGGGATG
>JBNKYR010000145.1:0-10052 GCA_050300995.1 Crocinitomicaceae bacterium
AGGGTGCTCGTGTAACACTGCTGGATTCGGGAAGTAATTTCAGCTCACTGATTGCCGCAGGGATGATCAATCCTCTGGTGTTCCGGCGCATGACCAAAAGCTGGCGCGTGGATGAACTCCTTCCCTACCTGCGTGATTTTTATCGTGAAATCGAAAAGGCTAGCGACAGCTCATTTTTTCACCCGGTGAACATTCGCAGGCTGTTCTCTCATGAGCAAGAAAAGGAGTTGTGGTTGAAGAAGCAATCTTCTGCAGATTTTGAAGCGTACATGGAGCCCCTGACGCCGGAAGACGATACTTATCCACTGGCGCCGAACCCTTTCGGATCAGGCCGCGTTAAAAGAGCCGCATACGTTGACGTGCACACATTTTTACCGGCAATCAAGCGTCTCATCGACCGGAATGGCGAGCTTTTACAGGAAACTTTCGATTACTCGCAATTAAACGGTAGTACTTACAAGGGTGAGCACTACGATGACATTGTATTTTGTGAAGGCTACCTCGGAAAGGACAATCCCTGGTTCAGCTACCTGCCGCTGGGACAAACAAAGGGCGAGACCCTGAAATTTCGTGCTCAGACAGTTCCGGAAGACGTTTCGCTAAACCGAAAATGCTTTGTACTCCCACTTGGAGATCACGAGTTTAAAGTCGGGGCAACCTATTCCTGGGACAACCCGACAACCAATATTACTGAAGAAGGCCGGGCAGATCTGCTCGCCAAACTGGCTTCTGTAACCGATGAAACGGTTACCGTCCTCGCACAGGAAGCCGGGGTGCGACCAACCACCGTTGATCGCAGACCCCTGCTTGGCACGCATCCCGTGGAACAAAACTATCATCTATTCAATGGGCTCGGCACGAAGGGTTACATGCTGGCGCCATTGCTTTCGCTCGAGTTTGCCGAATTCCTTCTTGAAGGAAAAGCGTTGCATCCCGAACTGGACATTTCCCGTTTTTCCGAACGTTAGCGGATCAGGTTTACATGCCCCTCGTATACATTTATTGCCGCACCATCCGGTGTGTTCCGTTCGTTGCGGACGACCATCTTCCATACATAGGTTCCATCCTGCACAATTGTTCCGTTGTACGTTCCGTCCCAGCCAATGGAAGGGTCCTGACTTTCAAACAGGGTCTCTCCCCATCGGTTAAAGACCAGTAACTGGTAATTTTCCGGATCTACCCCGGCACCGAATACAGGGTAGAACGTGTTATTGTGCTCATCACCATCCGGTGTAAAGGCATTCGGTACGTAAAACAACAACTCATCCAACACCTCTACCATCACCGTCGTATCGTCCTCACATCCGAGTTCATCGTACACTGTCAACGTTACCGCATAAAATCCTGGTTCATTGTCCGGGAATGTATGTTCCGCATCCCATGAATACGCCGAAGAACCGTCTCCGAATGACCAGTCTGCTGTCACCGCATTCACTGATGTGTTCGTGAACACGACTTCATTCTGAAGGATCGTTGGTTCCTCATTGTCCATCTCAAACGATGCGATTGGTCCCGGATGCACGCAGATATAATTCTGGAGATGTACGGAATCCGAACACCCTTTGTTGGTTGTTACTACCAACAAGGCATCGTAACATCCCGGATCGAGGTACAAGCTGTTTGGCCCGCACATATCCATCACCATGCCGTTACTCAGGAACCATGCACATTCGTCATTCGGACCCACGTTGGAGTTGAAGGTCACGATCTCTCCTGGACATACTTCCATGGCAGGATCCGGCTGAAACTGCGGCAATGGATTCGCGTCAAGTTCAATTTCCGCTGTAGCTGTACATCCGTTTGTGTCGGTGACCACTACTGCATACGTTCCTTCGCTCAATTGTCCGAGTTGAGGAGTTGTCATGACCGGATAGGTGTTCCATGCGTAAGTATATCCCGGACTTCCTCCGCTTGCTATAGCTTCGATCATTCCGTCAAACTCGCCTGAACAGCTCACCGCACGACCGTAGTAATCAGACAATACATCAATGTTCACCTGTAACAATTCGGGTTGCGTTAACACGATAGTTTCATCAATCTGACATCCGTTAATGTCCGTAATCTGAAGGGTATACGTTCCGAATGTCAATGCGCTTTGATCGCCCTGTCCGTTGATCACACCGGTGCCATCAAACGTAGACCAGGCATAATCATAAGCCGGGCTTCCTCCCGAAAGCGTCACAGAAATGCTTCCGTCATTGTAATCGTGACAACTGATGTTATCACCACTTGCAAAGACCGGAGACGCGAGGTCCAAATCGATTGGAGAGGGCTCCACAAGAACAAGCTGTGTTCCCACACTGCACCCATTGATGTCCGTAACTGTCACTGCGTAGGTACCGGCAGTTAATCCGGATTGATCCTGTGTGCTTGCCGTAAGACCGCTTCCATCTGTAGTAGACCAGGCATAATTGTATCCTCCACTGCCACCATTGACAGCCAATTCAATGCTTCCATCGTTCAACCCGAAACATGAGATATTATCACCACTGGGATATGTTTCCGCAACCGCTGCAATAACCAATGCCGGTGGCTCACTCAATGTTATCGTCGAATTTACCGCACAACCGTTGATGTCTACGACCTGAACCGTGTAAGTGCCAGCACTGATGCCCACCTGATCTACCGTGTTGACAGACCATCCGTTACCATCCGTGGAAGACCATGTTATGCCATATGAAGGACTTCCGCCGTTGATTGAAAAAACAATGCTTCCATCATTCATTCCATTACAGGAAATGTTGTCTCCGCTGGCATAAGTCGGTGAAGTGATCGTCGTTTGCAATGGCGAAGGCTCCGTCAGAACGATTGTTTCCTCAACAACACACCCATTGTTGTCTGTTAAGGTAAGCACATATGTTCCGGCCGACAGACCTGACTGATCTTCAGCGCCAGCTATCAAACCAGCACCATTCGTTGTGTTCCAGCTATACGTATATCCCGGTGTTCCACCACTTGCAGACACGTTAATGGTTCCGTCATTCAAACCATTGCACGAAATATTCTGTCCTCCCGGAAACACATCTGCAACTGCTGAAAGGTTCAATTGTCCTGGCTGCGCAATATTCATCGCCGCCTGAGATGTACACCCGTTCATGTCCGAAATAGTTACCGCGTAATCGCCCGCCGTCAATCCGTTTTGATCTTCGGCTCCGGCCACCAATCCACTGCCATTCGTTGTGCTCCATGCATAGCTATATGCCTGGCTCCCTCCGAACGAAGTCACGTCAATGGTTCCATCGTTCAATCCGGCACAGGATACATCGGTTCCGCTGATTGTTACCGAAAGTGACGTCGGCTCTGTAAGGTCCACCTGAGCCACAGAAACACAACCATTCAAATCTGTTACTTCCACGAGGTAATTGCCAGCGGTCAGACCCATCTGATCCTCCTGACCCTGCACCCAGCCTGCACCGTTGGATGTCCAATTGTATGTATACCCCGGGCTGCCTCCTCCCACGGTCAGATCAATGCTTCCATCGCTGAATCCATTGCAGGAAATGTTGTCTCCACTTGGGTAAACCGAAGTGCTCAATGCACTGGTCAGTTCTGCAGGTTCTGTCAACGTTACTGTGGATGAAATCACACAGCCATTGATGTCTGTTACTTCCAAAGTATACGTCCCGGCTGTAATTCCCACCTGGTCTTCGGCTGACTGATTAAAGCCAGCACCATCCGGACTCGTCCAGTTGTATACATACGCCGGACTTCCGCCGGAAATTGTTGCCTCAATTCCTCCATCGTGCGCACCGAAGCAAGAAATATTATCTCCGCCCGGATACACATGAGGAATAAGGTCCAAAGTCAATGGCGCCGGTTCGGTCAATGTCAGCATTTTGGTAATGCTACAGCCATTGATGTCCGTAATCGTTACTTCGTAGGTGCCGGCACTCACGCCATTTTGATCTTCCTGTCCCTGTACCCAACCCGATCCGGTTGATGTCCAGTCATACGTATATCCGGGGCTACCACCACTCACTGTCAGGTCGATCGATCCATCGCTCAAGCCATAGCACGAGATATTGTCTCCGGAAGGATATACTCCCGCATTAAGAGTTGTTTCAATCAGTGTTGGTTCTGTCAAAGTAATGGTCGACGTTGTAACACAACCGTTGAGGTCGGTCACTTCAACCGTGTATGTTCCTGCCGTGAGACCCGATTGCATTCCATTGTCTGCGTCAAGGCCACTTCCATCTGTTGTCGTCCAGTTGTAGGCGTATCCGGGACTTCCGCCAGCTACGATCAAATCAATGCTTCCATCGTTAAGACCGTAACATGAAATGTTGTCTCCGGAGGGATAGGTCGGGCTGCTGGCACTGGTAGTCAATGCCGAAGGCTCTGTCAATGTAATCGAGGTCATCGAAGTACAACCATTAAGATCGGTGATTTCCACATCGTATGTTCCTGCAGAGATTCCGGATTGATCTTCCTGACCCTGCACCCAACCGGATCCGGCTGAGGTCCAGTTATACGAATAACCCGGACTTCCGCCACTGACAGTCAGGTCGATGGAGCCGTCGCTCATGCCGTTGCATGAAATATTATCTCCCGATGGGTATGTTGCACTTGTAATTGAAGTCGTCATCGGAGCAGGTTCGATCAATGTCAGCATTTTCGTAATGCTGCAACCGTTAATATCTGTAATCGTGACTTCGTAGGTTCCGGCGCTTACACCGCTTTGATCTTCCTGACCCTGCACCCAACCTGATCCGGTTGAGGTCCAGTTGTAGGTGTACACAGGACTTCCGCCGTTCACTGTCAGATCGATTGATCCATCACTCAAGCCGTTACACGAAATGTTGTCACCAGATGGATAAACTGCTGCATTCAGCGTGGTTTCGAGTAATGTTGGCTCCGTCAATGTGATCGAAGTCGTTATCACACAACCATTCAGATCCGTGATTTCCACATCATATGTCCCTGCGCTAATACCTGATTGATCCTGCACATCGGCGTTGAATCCGCTTCCATTTGTGCTGGTCCAGTTGTAGGTATAGCCTGGACTTCCGCCTCCTACAGTCAGATCAATCGAACCGTCGCTTAAGCCGTTGCACGAAATGTTATCGCCGGATACGTACGTTGCACTAATCGCTGATGCTGTCAATGCGGTAGGTTCAGTCAGGATTACTGTTGAGTTGATCACGCAACCGTTGACATCGGTCACTTCAAGTGTATATGTTCCCGCGGAAAGACCAACCTGATCTTCTATTGATGCGGTCAAACCGCTTCCGTCAGGACTGGTCCAGTTATACGTATAACCCGGGCTGCCGCCTGAAACTGTCGCTTCGATTCCACCATTATGCGCACCGAAACAAGTAATGTTGTCTCCACTTGCATAAACATGCGGAATTAAATTCAGGCTCAATGAAGCCGGTTCGGTCAGGGTGATTGATGTTGTAACAACACAACCATTCAGATCTGTGATTTCAACATCGTACGTTCCCGCGGAGATTCCGGATTGATCCTCGGAAATAGTCGTAAAACCGCTTCCATTGGCACTTGTCCAGTTGTAGGTATATCCGGGACTGCCGCCAACAACAGTCAGATCAATGGAACCGTCACTTAGGCCGTTGCACGAAATGTTGTCGCCAGACGCATACGTTGCGCTCATCGCTGATGCCGTCAATGCAGAAGGTTCGCTCAAAGTGATTGACGTGGTAACTGTACAACCATTCAAATCCGTGATTTCCACATCATAAATTCCTGCAGTGATCCCTGACTGGTCTTCTGAAATAGCATTGAAACCACTACCATTGGTACTGGTCCAGCTGTAAGTGTAGCCAGGATTGCCGCCGCCAATGGTGAGATCAATGGAGCCATCGCTCAATCCATTGCACGAAACATTATCACCAGACGCATACATTGCCGATACAGCGCTCGCTGTTAAAACCGGTGGTTCGGTCAAGGTGTAAGAAGTACTCACCGTACATCCGTTCGCGTCTGTGATTTGTAAATCATAGGTTCCGGCGCTCAACCCTGACTGATCTTCCGAAGAAATGTTCAGCCCTGAGCCGTTCGCAGTACTCCAGTTAAACACATACGGTGCCGAACCTCCGGTTACATTGATGTCGATGCTACCATCGCTGGCACTGTTGCAGGAAATTCCAAAACCGTTATAATCGGAAAGAGTAGCTCCACTGATTGCCAGGGTAGCCGGTTCCGTGATTGTGCCCTGAATGGTATCCGTGCAACCGTAAGCATCGCTTACAATTACTTCATAAGTTCCCGGAATAAGCCCTGAAAGATCCTCGCTGGTTGCTCCATTCGACCAATTCGTAACAAATGGTGCGTTCCCTCCGGAGATTGTGAGATCAAGGGAGCCATCATTCGCGCCATTGCATGAAACATCCTGTTCAACCACCGAAAGTACGGCATCAAACTGTGTAAAATTGATCAATACCGTATCTGTGTCGCCCGGACAGGTATAGTTGTCCAATGAAGTCAGGTACAATTCTGCATATCCTGCACTCAATTCTGCCGCGGAAGGAGAATAAATGGCACTCAGGTCCTGATCGGAAGTATTGAATGTTCCCTGATAGTTGGACCAGATTCCTGTGCCTGTTACCGGTGAAGCTCCATTCAACTGTATCGAAAGCGACGGCGTTGAACAGATATAGATGTCTGAACCTGCATCCACGGTTATGTCTACACTGAATTCCGTCACAACGACAGTATCCTGCCCGTAAGGACAGCCTGTAATATCCATGATCGTGACGATATATTCGCCCGGTTGGGTGACGTCAATTGTTTGCGTGGTTGCACCGTTCAACAAAGGATCAGCGGTTGTTGTCCAGTAAAACTGATATGGTGCTGTTCCTCCGATAGGATTTGCCGTAAGCGTCACCGGAGCTCCGCCTGCACATACAGAAGGTTCTTCCGGTGCAATCGACGCGAACAACTCGGGATAAACATATACCGTTGCCGTATCGCACCAATTTTCAGTGATACACTGACCTGACACTGTTCCGCAAACCTCGTATTGAATAACCGCAGGACCACCATAACCCGGTGAAACCAGTACAGTCTCAAAACCATCAAAGGAAGCACCGGAAGTTCCGGTTGATGCTCCCGAAAGGTCACTCAACAAATCATTATACTGTCCGTACGTTCCCGGTGAAACACTGTTCCAGTGAATCGAATCTGCGACCAGCCCAACCACGAATAACGTGTCCGTACAACCATCTGCTGTAATCACGTCTCCTGAAGCCGATGGTGCCGGAATGGACTGGATCATGTAACAGTTTTCGTTATTGCCCGGCTTACAAAAAGTAAGGACAAAAGGTCCAGTGCCTGAAAGACAAATCGGTGTTCCGACCGATGTCAGCGGGCCGCAGTCAACCTGATAAAAAAGAGATCCGGAAGGAGTGGCTCCACATCCGCCGGGAATAGTAAAATTGATACCTGTAGCTCCTGGTGCAAGCGTTACCACAAATTGTACACAATTGTTATCGGTTCCGCAACAAGACCCACCGCGTTGTTGAGGTGGACTTAGCCATGTAGAATCAAGGTTGGACGAAAGGTCCACTAAAAACGTGGTGGTACCTCCCAAACAGTTTAGTGTATCTGTTGTAGTGGAATACTGACCGAAAGCCACCACCGGAAAAAGGATAAACACCAGTTTCCGGATCGAAACAACCGTCTTCCTAAAATGTCGGACGATTTGATTTTTTGTGCCGTTGGTTTCCATAATGAATGCGTGTTTGTTCATTACAAAAAACGTGGTTTCTTCCTGTTAAGATGCTGTTTTTCAGACGATTGTTTCCCAACGTTAGAACATTCTTACCCAACGTGACATCTGAGTTTCCGAAAAGGATTGTAAAAAATGGGGGTATTTACACCCGGCAACGTCAAATCCCGGAAAAATCGCCATGAATTCCCAAAAATTGATGATGGAATATAAATCTTCAGGCCGGAGATTATTCGTATTTTTGTATTTAGAATCAAACTAAATAAGATATGTACCCACCCGAGTTAGTACAGCCAATGAAGGAAGACCTGACATCTGTCGGATTCAACGAATTGACAACGCCAGAAGAGGTTGACGAAATGATTGAGAGCAGCGGCGACAGTCTGTTGCTGGTCGTAAATTCTGTGTGCGGATGTGCTGCAGGAAACATGCGTCCGGGAGTGAAACTCTCCCTGAGCAATGAAAAGGTACCTGTTACACTCGCAACGGTTTTTGCCGGGGTTGACGGTGACGCAACAGCGCAGGCACGTAAATACTTCCTGCCGTATCCTCCGTCCTCGCCTTCCATCGCCCTTTTTAAAGACGGAAAGCTTGTACACTTCCTGGAGCGACATCATATTGAAGGGGGAACCGCGCAAATGATTGCCGAGAACCTTGCAGAGGCTTACAACCAGTTCTGTTAAATGAATTGAGTCCCGAAGTTGCCTTCGGGACTTTTTTATGTGTCGGATTTTTCTTTTCCTGGCTTCTGCCCTGCTCATGGGCGCCTGTTCGATCTCACATCTGACAAAGATCGGAGTGTACAGAGAATTGTCTCCCGAATCCTATCTGCCCTACGTTAATGATTCCACCATCAACCTGATCGATGTGCGCACGCAGGGAGAGTATGAGAAATCGCACATTAAGGGTGCCGTCAACGTGAGCTATTTCGGAGGACACTTCCGGGAAGAACTTAAGGCTCTGGAACTCGACCGCTCCAAACCAACCCTGATCTATTGCGAAACCCAGCATCGCAGCCTCTTTGTCGCCAAAAAGATGTACGTCATGGGATTTCATAACATCATTGACCTGGACAAGGGCATGATGCACTGGCGAAAGGAAGGGTTTCCTTCCGTTTCACCGAATACGGAGGATGATAATTAAAGCTTTCCGGTGATCTCCTCGTCCAGAGGCTTCACTCCCGGCTCAAATTTTTCTACATAGTGCCCGTTCTCGTCGATCAGGTACTTCTGAAAATTCCAGGCGACCTTGGTGTCCTCCACGCCGTTCAATTCTTTACTGGTCAACCATTTGTAGATCGGGTGCTGGTCTTTCCCCTTCACATCAATCTTGGATGCCATCAGAAAATCAACACCGTAATTTTTCTGGCAGAACTCCTTGATCTCCGAATCGTCTCCTGGTTCCTGGTGTAGAAACTGGTTGCAAGGGAATCCGATCAGGGTTACCTTATCGCCGTATTGTTCATGCAATTTCTGAAGGTCTTCGTATTGCGGTGTATACCCGCATTTAGATGCCACGTTCACGATCAACAGCTTCTTCCCCTTGAACTGGCTCATTTCAACGGTATTCCCGTCAATGTCGGTAAATGAATACGAATACAGGTCTGTTGATTGTGCTGAACTACTCATACTTAGCATGCTTACGATAATGAATAAAATGATTCTCATGTGCTAAAATTAATGATTCTCCCGAAGGAAGATTTTACTTCTTTTCTTTCTAATCGTGTATCTTTGTCGACGCAAAGGGAACAGACTTACAGAAAATGCAAAAAATTCTGACGCACCTCAGGCAGAACCATATCCTGGCATATAGCATTGGGATCGTCTATTTGTGGTTTGGCGCGTTGAAGTTTTTTCCGGAATGGAGTCCGGCTGAAGACCTTGCAAAAAACACTGTTCACGATCTCTGTCTGGGAATGATCCCAATGAACCTTTGCATTCTGCTTCTGGCCATTCTTGAGGTTGGTATCGGCTTAGGATTGATCCTGAATATTTACCGCCGTACAATAATTCTCGCAGCCATTTTCCATCTGCTTTGCACCTTTATTCCGCTGATCATTTATCCGGATCTCTCTTTTGCCAAACCTCCGCTGGGATTTACCCTGGTCGGACAGTACATCATGAAAAACATTGTGTTGCTGGCCGGACTGGTAACGCTTTACAGGATGGAAAATAAGTAGGCGTTCTACTTCCCGATACAAAAAGTAATTTTCTAGATTTTACACGCAGTTAAGACATTTGAGGTACAAATACGGAACAAACCCTAACTAAAATTCAGGTAATAGTACTCATTTCAAAATCCTGTTTTCTAGATAACTTTGTGGATTACAACCTGATCCTATGTCCAAATCTAAAAATAACAGGGA
>JBNKYR010000146.1:0-9981 GCA_050300995.1 Crocinitomicaceae bacterium
TGCGGAAACCAGTTCTTTTTTCGAGATCACAGTTCCTTCCCGGCTCAGTTCATAAAAGTAGAAGTTGTTTGGGTGATCATCCATGTCGGAATCAGTGACGGAGATCGCTACAAAGGTGTGATAGCTTGTAGGGCGAACCAGGAGAAATTCCTCCTCTGTGTTTTCAAAAAGGATATTTTGCTTCCAGGTTTCATTGATCAGTTTCAGACCGCGCAAGGAAGACTCCAGTATTTCAGGATTGGCTTCGGGAAGAGGATCCTGGGTCTCCGGTTCTTCCGATGCTTCATCAGGACTCATATCTTCGTTGATGTATCCCTCGTCCGCTGGCTCCGGGGGAGTTTTGAATCCGCCCGGGTTACAGTTCATCAGTGCAAAGACTGGCAACATCAGAAAGAAGTGTTTTTTTATGCAGATCATCTGTTTCACATTTCAAGTCCGGTTTCTCCTTTGCCGGTAGCACGACTTCTCAACCACATTGCCATCTTAAAATGTAAATAGGCGTGGTCATCCCATTTCCAAAGTGTCTGACTATTGCCTGAAGTACGCCTGCCTTCAAAGCGGACCAGATCTTTGTTTTTCCCTTTTTCGTCCTGAAGATTATGACGCCCCATGGCGCCGGAAACGGAATTGGTTTGAGAAGATAAAATGTCTTTCCCTTGTGTAATGCTGACCAACCAGGCATAGACCGTTGGGTTGTATCCAGTACCGGTGCCATCGACAAACATTTTGCTGGACGTAGTGAGTTTCATGGTTGGAATAATGCCTGTTTTTTTATCGTAGACCATCTTGGTGAAGATGGTTTGCTCCTCCTTACTCAATGATTTAAAGATCGACCCGAAGTGCGTTCTGCTCATGAGCGAAAAAGCCCACTTGGCAGGACCGGGTTCGCCTTTATGCTTACCACTCTTGTATTTGGTAGATTGCGTTCTGCCCTTTTCGATATAGTAGCCCACCATGAGAAGCAGATTTTTCAATTTGATATGCGCCTGAATGTACTTCTCTTCCCGGATGATTCTCGAGATCGCGGATTCACCTTTTGGAACTTCCTGGGTATTATGCTCCAACATGTATTGTTTAGTTCCACCAACGAGTTTTGAAGCCCATTCTTTTTCATATTGCTTGAGGTAGGATTCAAACTGTTCCAGTCCGAAGGATTCGGATAGCTGAATATAGGCTGTCCATTTACTGTCACCTATTCCCACCAGCAGCTGCTCCTTTTTTTGCAGGGGCGTGTCTGAAGATGATCCTTCCGTATTGCTTTCATAGCGTTTGGTCTCCATTTTCAGGCTATGTTTCCACATCCATCCCTCCAGTTTTTTTGTTTTAATTCTTGCCCAGTTTCCGTTGATGTACCGAACAAAAACCTCTTCTCCGTGATCAACCGTTCCGATAATATTGTCTGGTGATTCGTATGATTTAGAAGACCTGACGTTCTCTTTTTTCTCTTTCGGCTTGTTCACTTCTGCATCACCGGAATGCTGTGTTTTATTCCATACACCACCGGATGTAGAGAATCCCTGATCCGGGGTAAGGTGTTTGATTGCTTCGCCAAAAAAGGGAAACTTCTTATATTTCTTTTTGTTGCTTGCTGTAACTTCCGGTGCTACCCCCATCGCGAAGCACATCCATTGCGCTTCCCCAATCTGTTTGGAAAGCTTCGACCAATCTTTTTCCCAGGAAGTTTCGAATTCCGGTTGTCCACCTGTTTCCGATTCCAGACGCACTCCGGAGTTTCCTTTTACCAGGTAATCCCTTGGCCCGTATTTCCTGGGTAAAGGGTGTACAACTCCTTTTCCTGTATCGCGGTAAAGGGTGTTTTCCTTTATCTGGTACTCAAACTTCATAGCTCGTTGAATAACCGATGCGGATTGCTGAGACGACGGTGCTGCATTTGTCTGATCTCCTCTGCCCTCGGAAGATCCCTGGAGCGCCTGGGCTCCCATCTGATCTGCTTCCTGTTCAAGGGAAGGATCGTCATTGAGGAGCGCCCCGTATCTTTCTGTGGTTGGCCGGACCCGTCCCTGTTTCTGTTGCACAACGTGCCATCCTTCATGCGGAAGGTGTTTTTCCTGTCCGGGCGCCAGATGGATCTCTTCACCCTGAGTATAGGCATGTGCATTATACGCTTCGGGCTTTGATGAATTCCGGTGTACACGTACCCCTGATAGATCCATTCCCGATAGGTCCTCGAGTCCTTCCTTTAATGGTGTGGAAAGACCGGTCCGGTTCTCAGCATTCTGAGAGGCATTTGCTACTTCGGTCTGACTTCCGCCATGACTGCGTTGTCCTGCCGGGTCTGGTTTGGTCTGAATAGGGTTGGGGGCAAAGAAGGAGGTGTTTTTCTGTGCTTCATTCGACACAGAACCTTCACTCTGCTTAGGGAAAAAAGGTTGTGCTGCCCGCACAGGCTTATCACGCCGTGTTTCGGATGATCTCATTGTTCATGAATAGAATACATTAGGGTAGCACAGTTGTAAGTTAGGAAATTATAACGGAATTTCTTGTTGAAGGAGATTTTTTTTGAAAGGGAGAGGTTGCAATTTGGAGATTGGATATTAGCGGATTACGTTTGTTGATAACCGGACTTTGAAAGTCTAATGTAAGGGTTTGAAAGTTAGACATAAGAAGCTTCAGGGGAATCACTATCTTCATTTCTGCTTACATTTTATGCCTACTACTTATGAAAAGCTATCAGAAGCCTTCTTTCTTCATTTTCAATGAAATAAAGGAAGGTGTTCAAGTGATTGACTTCGAAACCCGTTATGTCTATTTGAATAAGTCCGTTGAACTTCAGGCAAGAACTCCTGCAGAAGAACTCATCGGACAGCGAATGCTGGATAAATTTCCGGCACTTGAGAATTCGGAAGCATACAGGGTGATACTGGACTGTCTCGAAAAAAGAACGCCTTCCAAACTGATTAACGAGTATCAACATCCCGATGGTTCGATTGGTTATTTTGATCTCCATGTGGAACCGATTGATGAGGGGGTGATCATCTTTTCTCTGGATGTCACCGAGATGGTTCTCCTCAAAAAGGAAATGGGAGATTCGGATGCCGTTACCGAACTGAAAGATCACCGGATAAAGGAACTCGAAGCCGAGCTGAAGATCGAAAGTGATCTTTATGAGTGCAAGTCCAACTTTGTTTCTCTGGTATCTCAGCAGTTCCGAACGCCCCAAACCTCTATCATTTTATCGGCACCGCTGATCGAACAATTCGGAAATGATCTACGTAGCAAGGAAGCCCTGAAGTTCGGTTCCATGCGGGTAGGATCTTCTGCAAACGATATGGTAGCCATTCTGAACGATTTTCTGATAAACGATGAACGGAAGTCGGAAAGTTCGAATGTATCTCCGGCCAAACTCGACTTTCAACCTCACTTGTGCGAAGTACTGAATACGCTGCTGCCAATATTAAAAAAAGGACAGTACTTTGACATTTCGATGGAGTCCATCACGTGCAGCGTGAATGTGAATGCCGGTGTGCTGAGGGCAGTTCTTCTTAACCTGCTATCCAATGCTATCAAGTATTCGGACGAAGGAACCGAAATCGCACTTCGTATAAATGTGAAAAACGGCGCGTTGAATGTGGAGGTTGAGGACCAGGGCATCGGAATTCCGGATGAAGAACGCGAAAATGTGTTTAAAAAGTTCTACCGGACCAATAATACGAAGGATACTCTGGGTACTGGCCTGGGATTGCACATTGTACGGGAATACCTTGATCTCGTCGGAGGGTCAATCGAATTCGAAAGCGAAGTCGGAAAAGGAACCTTGTTTCGCGTACAGTTACCGAAGAACGAGTTGATCACGGTGGCGTGATTTGGCTGCATTGGTTCCGTCACGGGTATCATTACGTTTATTCAGGGTATCACTTTGATCTGATCGGGGGTATGATTGCTTCTGTTCGGGGTATCACTTTGATCTGATCGGGGGTATGATTGCTTCCGTTCGGGGTATCACTTTGATCTGATCGGGGGTATGATTGCTTCCGTTCGGGGTATCACTTTGATCTTATCGGGGGTATGATTGCTTCCACCCAGGGCATCACTTTGGCTCCATCCGGGGTGTCATTACTTACTCTCTCGGGTGTTACTGCCATCTACACTGGGGTCGTTGAGTATTCATGGGATCTCATCACCATTTACCATCTAACGTCTGATGTCTTTCACCTGAGCGCAGGGGGCCAACACATGATCCCTATATCCTAATCCCTAACCTCATTCCTTTTACGTCGTTTGTTCATTAAGAGTCTGAAGCGCAGATCATCATAAAACAAGCTGACAAACAAGACAAGTACACCCAGAAATAAGGTGTCTAATTTCAGGTTCATCCTTGAGTACAGGAATCCGCCTACAAGACCTCCGGAGAAGAAGAAAGCAATGATGTAGACGCGGAGCTTAATGGTGGCTTTCAATGCACCTCTGTTCGGATGTCTTTTTGGGAAAAAGAGTTGTGATATTTCAATACCAAGATCCGTAAAGAGTCCGGTAAGATGCGTTGTCCGGACGACAGCATTGGAGATTTTCGTTACGTAGGAGTTCTGTAGCCCCATTGCGAAAAGAAGCATGCAGGCGATCAGGTTCGGGTAGTTTAGACCGGAAACACGACCAACAACGGCTACAGCTATGAGCATCAGACATTCGATGAGAGTAGGGAGCACATACACATTTAGTTTGCGACTCTCCTGGAAGCGTTCGATCAGGAAACCGGAGGTGAATGAACCAAAGAAAAAGGAAAAAATATAGAGGAAATAGGTTGTTCCTTTCCAAAGGTCCGTGTGGGCAAGGTCATTGATGAATAAAGCGAAATGCCCGGTCACATTCGTAGTCAATTCACCGATCGCTAAAAAACCGGTCACATTCACGATCCCGGCAACGAATGACAGAACCGTAGCGATCTGAAGATTGTGCTTGAGCGTTCTGCTTTTACCCTGATGTCTGAACATTTGTTTTCTGCTTTCTGTGATCCG
Source organism: Crocinitomicaceae bacterium (assembly GCA_050300995.1). Taxonomy (GTDB): domain Bacteria; phylum Bacteroidota; class Bacteroidia; order Flavobacteriales_D; family Crocinitomicaceae; genus UBA4466. The sequence goes on from JBNKYR010000146.1 coordinate 4,974, forward strand.
CTGTGCAGTTTATCGAAGTTAGGCAATTTTAGGGATGCAGCCGGACGGGAATATGCGGTCGCCCTGAACTAATTTAAACAAATGATGATTGGAAAAACTACTCTTCGGGAGATGGGTCTTCCACCGGCATCCGTGGCCGGAATCCACACGGGCATTTGCCGGATGAAGTCGGTATAGCAGTCGTCATTGGTTTTACCAATACTTCGGTTGACCGAAACCCCTGTAATGCTTCCGTCTTCTTCTACGTTGAAGGAAAGATAGATCTTCGAGTGTTCAAGGATTGAATCATTCACCTGAATGCAGTCCCGGTTGAAGTGAGTATGAATGTAGTTTGACAATGCCGCCGGACCTCCCGGAAACTGTGGTTCCGTTTCTCGCTGTCCGACGATAATGGATTCTTCCATGTCGACTTTTTCCTCAGGCGCAGGTTTCGGCGGAGGAATGCTGTCCTGACTGAATGCTCCGGAGAGTTGAGTGAATAGGACGACAATTATACAGAAATGCTTCATGATCACTTAATAAGATACAACAGTCCTCGGATTTCCATATCGGCCTCTAACTGTCTGACTTTTAACAAGTGTAGCGCTCTAACCCCTGACTCCTAGATTTTCGCGCCGATCGATACCACAAATGATCGCCCGTCCGAAGGCAGGATTCCTGGTCCCGGATATCCGGTCGCCCTCCGTGTGTAATAATATTCGTTGGTGATATTGTTCAGTGAAAGTTTGAAGCTGTACTTCTCCTTCAATGTATACGAGCAGTTGAAATCCAGGAGAAAGTAGGAAGGCACAATGCCGTTGACCCCGTTGGGTGATGAGACCGTGTTCAGGGCATCCGAAAAGCACTGCGACACATAACTGAACTGGAAGGCGGCAGAAAACGATTGAATGCGATAGTTAATACCGTTTCTCGAAATCCATGTGGGTGCATTTTCCAGTACATTTCCGGTAATGTCCACGTTCTGGCCGTTTGAGCTGACCGTTCCCTTTTTATAGAATGCAGCATTGTAGGAAGTGGAGGTGTAAAAGCCGATGTTGAGGAAGCGGGAAGCGTTTTTTAACAAGCTGAAAGGCCGGAACTCAATATATGCTTCTACGCCCTGATTCAGCATATCGCCGATGTTGGTCTTGTAAAAATACGTCCCGGAGCTGTCGGTTTGGATCAGGGTTCCTATGCGGTTATTGTAGCGTAGCAAGAAGTAATTAACGTCCCAGATCAACGTGTTTTTCCAGGTTCCGCGAATCCCTGCTTCCGAATTGTCACCCTTGGCGTCTTTCAGGTCGTGGTCGGTGCGGTCAAGGGGAGAAGACGGAAGGATATCCGAGTGCAGAACCGGTCGGTAGGCCTGCGTAAAGTTGGCATAGGCACTGATGTCCGGGGTGATCGCATACTCGGCTCCCACGCCAAACAGGGGAAACTGGCGTTGCAACTCAAATGGAACCTGTGTGGTTGTAAAGGCTGTTATCTCACCGGTCATTTCGGTGTGAATGTAATCGAAACGGAGTCCGGGCGTGATGGAAAAACGTTTGCCAAGGTTGAACACATTCTCCACAAAACCGGCGTAATTCACCGTATGGAAGGTCAGGTCAACTTTATAATCTTCGATCAATGAAAGGTCAAAGTCATATCCGGTTGTTCCGGTTCCTTTTTGTCGGCGCAGCGTCCTGCTGTCACCGTAACGCACCCCTGCGGCCAGATGACTTTTGTTTCCGAAGAGTCCGTAATCGTGTCGCACCCTGATTTCTGCAGAGTAACTGTGATAGTAGTCGCGGTCTACCTGGCGCGGATTGTATGTGTTGGTGAGGGTGTCGATTGTATCATCCGTGGTGGGCACGGTAATGAACTGTACACTGTTGCGCTCTCCGAGGATGGCAGAAGCCGCAGCGGTGATCAGCGTATTTTTTCCTGCTTTGATATCCAGGTGAACAGCGGGCACGTATATGGTTGGATTGAAGTAATTCCTTGGGCGGTTCGATTGACGGGGATTTTCCAGGAACATTGAATCGGTCAGTCCAGCTGCAAAATGATTGATGTAATCCATGTGGGATACTTCGGCACTCAAACGAACGTTCGGACTGAAGTCATAACCAAAGTTCACATGCCATGCATTGAATCGATAATCGCTGTTTTCACGCCAGCCGTCCGACCGCCTGAAATTGTAATACGCGTAATACGAAAACTTTTTCACCTTGCCTCCGATGGAATTGAACGAACTGAACAGGCCAAAGGAACCGGCGGATTGTCGTGTCTCGAATGAGAACTTTTTCGTGGTATCCGCCTGCTTCAGCACGTAGTTGAGCATCCCTCCGAACTGGGGGCCGTACTGTAACGCACCGGAACCGCGCACCACTTCGAGTCGTTCAACGGCTTCTGCCGGAGGGTTGTAATGACTTTCCGGGTAACCAAACAGATCGGAATTGGTCACGTTTCCGTTCTGGCGGACATTCAGTTCCCACGAGCGGTGAGGAACCAGACCCCGTGTGGAAATACTCACCTGGTTTCCCGTACCATCCATTTCCCACACCATAACACCGGGCACCTTTGCAAACATCTGTCGCGGGTTGTTTTCTGCCAGGTTTGCATCGGCCGTCTGTAAATTGATGCTTACGGTCTTCTTCCCGGCGTAGATCGATGTTCCTTTTACCGGTGGTAGGAATGAAACCTCCTGAATCTCCTTTCTGCCCGAAACGGTCATGTCCTGCAGTAGAATTACTGTATCTCGGAATACGATCATCTTTTCAATAACGCCTTCGCGCTTCAGTGTGATCTTCTCTGTAAATCCTTCGTAGGAGGCATGTGAAAGGGACAGGGTATAGGTGCCCAGCGGAACGTGTTCAAACTGATAGTTTCCCTGATTATCGGAAATAGCCTCCATCTCTCCTGGTGAAAGCAAAAGGTGGGCATCGGCAATGGCGTTGTTTTTTCGGTCGCTCACTTTTCCCTGAAGAGTACAAAACTCAGATTGTGCAAAAGAAAATGAAAGTTGAAAAAGGAAGAGTGTGACAATCACAAGGGATTTAAAGTTCATACTGGCATGATTTGGAGCTGTCTCAGCTCTGGTGAACAAAGTGCAAAAATAGAGATTGGCTGTGGGAGCACCAAAGAATCCGTGTTAACAGGGGCTTAAGTTATTCCAACTGTCCGATATCCAATATCCAACCTCTAGTCTCCAACAAGCGCAGCGATCTAATTCCTGATCCCTAACTCCTGATCCCCGCCCCGTCTTATGTCTTCAGGTCTTTTGTCTACAATCTTTTTTTCCTATTCTTGTTTACCATTCCTTAATTCAAACATTTCTGCATAAAAGCACCAATGCTCATGCAAATAATTGAAACCGGAGATACCTCTCAAATGCTCAGGGACCTTTACCGAAAGTGGCCGGATATCAAGCGCCATTTAAAGACCCTTGGATGTTCCGCCACAGATGCCGAGGACATTTTCCAGGAGGCACTGCTGATCTTCATGCGCAAGTTGGAAGATCCGGCCTTCGAGTTGACAGTACAACCCTTTTTCTATGTGAAGAACACTTGCAAGTTTTTGTGGTACAACCTGTCCAGGAAAGAATCGAAGCACCGTAAAGTGGAACTTTCCGACAATTTTGCGGAGTTCGAAGGCGAGTGGTTTCAGAAGGAAATGAAGTTGCGAAGCATTGAAAGTGCACTTTCCAGGATCGGAAAACAATGCCAGGAATTGTTGAAACGCTTCTATGGTCTGGGTGAGAGCATGAGTGACATAGCTCGTAAACTGGGCCTGCGAAACGACAAAGTAGCCAAGGTGCAGAAGTACCGCTGCATTACTAAGGTCAAGGACCTGATCCGCGAAAGTGAAACCAATAAAACAGAGGACACATGGACGCAACTTTGACCAAACTGATCGATCAGTACCTTTCGGGAGAATTGTCTCCGGAAGACCAGCGTGTCTTTGAGGACCGTATGGAAAGTCACCCACAATTGAGGAAGGAGGTGGAAATGCAGCAGGAAGTAATGGAGGCAGCGCGCAGAGCGGGACAGCGCATGCTCATCAAAAAAGTACGCCACAACTATTTTATGAAGCGTCTGCTGAAATGGGGGCTGATCTCTATGAGCAGTCTTGCGGTGATCCTTGTTTCCTCGTATTTTCTTACCGATTTTCTGAGCAGCGAAGAAGAGGAGTTGGACGACGCGTTGGTAGCGCAACTGAATGAGAAGGCCCAATTGGACGATCTTCCTGCGCAGTACTTTCAGATCTCAGAAGACGGGGAAGTGGTGCTTTCCGAAGATGGCGTTCTGCTTTCCGTTCCCAAAGGTGCATTTCTCCTGAACGGTAAAGTGTACGAGGGCCCTTCGGTGGTGCAATTGCAGGAAGCGTTGAAGGCTGGTGATATTATAAAAGGAGGTTTGTCAACTATGGCAGGCGACCGTTTGCTGGAAACGCAGGGGATGTTGGGTGTGGCCGCTTTCACACCTGATGGTGAAGCGTTGGAGTTCAATCCGAAAGTAGGGGTGTACATCCAGGTGCCTGTGGATGAATACAAGGAAGGCATGCAATTGTTTACCGGTGAGAAAAACGCGCAGGGCGTAGTCGACTGGAAAGATCCGAAACCGCTGGCAAAGATTCCGGTGCCGGTGGACATGTCTGAACTGGATTTCTATCCGGAGCAGTACGAACCCTTTCTCAATTCCGTGAAATGGAAAAAGGACAAGGCGTCCCGCGACAGTTTGTACCTGACTTTTGAGGATTATGAGGAAGTTCCTTATGTATCGGCACAGGGTATAGTTCCGCAAAGAAAGATTACGGTAGAGGAGCGTAATTATCTGTATAGTGATAATCGTGCAATTGAGTTGCCGATGACAGAGGAAGAAGCCACTCGATTGGCACAGTGGACAGAAGGACCATATTGGGAGGATGATTTTCAGTATTTCGGACAAGATACCATTTTTGTGACGCATTACTATGTTGGTGGAGATGAGAGGGATGAGTATGAAGTATTGACGAAAGTAGCCACAGAAGATACATGCACTCCGCAGCA
>JBNKYR010000147.1:0-9841 GCA_050300995.1 Crocinitomicaceae bacterium
ACATGCAGCGAATGTTCACGAAACGGATCCATGCGGGAAATGATATGCGTATCAAGGGTTGGCATGCATGCGTTCGAGAATGCCCATGACTTTCACCTGGCACTCTTCGTATTCGTTTTCCGGGATTGAATTAATGGTAATGGCACCGCCCACCGGACAGGAAAGGTAGCGTGTGTCAGAATTGTAGAGTAGGGTGCGGATTACCACATTGAAATCGAAATCGCCATTCGGGGCAATGAAACCGATTGATCCCGAATACAGTCCCCGCCGAAAGTCCTCGTGTTGTTCGATCAGCTGCATTGCACTGATCTTGGGTGCTCCTGTCATCGACCCCATTGGGAACGTCGCGCGCAGAATATCTGTGAATGAGACATCCTCTTGTAATTCACAGGAAATGGTCGAGATCATTTGATGCACCGTTTCAAAGGTGTAAATGCCGAATAATTCATCCACGTGGACAGAGCCTTTTGTGGCAATGCGTGAGAGGTCGTTGCGTACCAGGTCAACAATCATCACATTTTCCGATCGTTCCTTGGTGTCATTTCGTAATTGTTCACGCAGTACCAGATCTTCTTCGGGAGTTGATCCCCGTCGTCGTGTTCCTTTGATCGGGAAGGAACGCAGTTGGTTTTTCCTGCGGCTCAGAAAGCATTCCGGACTTCCGCAGAATGCCATGAATTCATCGAAATGAATAAAGGACGAATAGGGAGCCCTGGTAATCCGGTTAAGCCGGAAATACGTGCCCAGAGGGTTTGTGATCTCCACATTTTCAGCGAAGAACTCCTGGCAGTAATTGACCTCGTAGATCGTGCCCAGCTGAATCTCATGCTGCAATTTCCGCACGTGCTGCAGGTAATTTTCCTGCGAGGTGGCAGGTTGCAATGTATAATTCAGGGGAGCTGGTTCTACCTGTTGCGCCGCGATAAATTCGCGAACAAAAGCCATTGTTTCATCCGTAGCTTCCCCCTGAACAAAACGATAGTCATCATTTTCGAAGGAAACCACACATTGCGGTACCCAGAAGTAAACGAGCGGAAAGGCCAGCCTGTCGCGGTTAGAAGATTGCAACGATTCGACTTCATTTTTCAGGTCGTAGCTGAGGCAGCCGAAAATGTAGCGCCCGGAATGCGCATCCAGAAAAGTTTGCAGCGAATCCAGCGCCAGTCCTTGGGAAATACGCAAAACGGGACCTTGTCCGAAGGCCAGGAGAGCGTTGCCGTCATTGCTGTTCAGGTATGCGACCGGAGCTTGATGCATGGGACGAATTTACGCAGATAATCTGTGAACGAGTGGCTCCGGACGATATTCGTGACCGGCGTCGCTCCTGCTCTCGTGGCTTTTGCTATCTTTCCAATAACGAAATGATCTATCATTTACTCAAAATAATTGTGGGCGCGGGAATCCGGCTGTATTACCGGGAGATTCGGATCAAGCATCGCGAATACCTGGAGCACGATGGTCCGAAGATCATTCTGGCCAATCACCCGAATACCTTGATGGATGCATGGATGATCGGTCATATCTGTCCGGATCGGATCTTTTACATGGCCAAGGCAACGTTCTTTAATTCGCCCTTGAAGATGTGGTTTTTGAGAGGATTGGGTCTGATTCCGATCAATCGGTCTACCGAATCCAAAACCGCGAATGTTTCGAACCAGGATTCTTTTGAGAACTGCTATCGCTTATTGGAAAATGGAAAGACGCTGGTAATCTTCCCGGAAGGGACCAGTTTCAATGAACGCCAGTTGCGCATGTTGAAATCCGGAGCAGCCCGTATCGCTTTGGAGGTTGAACGCCGGAACAAAGGAAAACTCAACCTTCGGATCATTCCCGTGGGATTGGTGTATTCGGAGCCGGAAAAATTCCGAAGTTCTGTATTGGTGACTGTCGGAGAACCTATTGATCCTGCTCCGCTGGTGGGTAATTTTGAAAAGGACTCCTTGAAAACCGCGCGACAACTTACCGAATCCATTCGCGAGAGCATGGAGAACCTGTTGGTTGGGGCGCACTCTACGGAATTCGATACCCTTGTTCATGAGATCACCGATATCCTCTCTTCGGATTATGTCAAAACCAATGAAAAAGGAGTGGAAAAGAACGTAGCAATCATGAAACGGACTTTTGAGAGTATCCATCAGATTCAGCAGACCTCTCCCCAGACGCTTTCTGAGATTTCTGACCTGGTTTACCGTATTCGCTGGCAGTTGGAGAAATACGAGATTAAGTCCGATTTTCTTGACCGGCGCTATAAACCGCGGATGTTTGCCCGTCAGTTGTTCTTTTCAACGCTTTTTCTGCTGCTCGGATTGCCCTTTTATCTGTTCGGTGTCATTCATAATTTCGGACAGTACAAATTGGTGGATCTGCTGATGCTTCGCATGGTGAAAGAAATGGAGTACTACGCACCTGTGGCGGTGCTCATGAGTTTGTTGATTTATCCGTTGGCCTGGTTCGGGTTTGCTTCGCTCGCCGACTACCTGTTTGGTCTGACTTTCTGGATGAAACTAGCGTATATTGCGGCCATGCCTGTTTTAGGGCTATTTGCATGGTTCTTCCACAAATACATCGGGCATATTTCGTTTAAGACCAATTTTATCTTCCTGATGATGACACAGAAAGAAGCCGTGGAATCCCTCAAGGCGGATCGGCAGAAACTGCAGGAGTTGTTGTTTGGCTAACTAAGCCCGCTTTCGATCTTTTCGGTTTTCCCTGATGATCAGAATGCTGAGAATCACGAATGGCAGGCAGGAAAGCGTCATTTTGAGGTTCAATTCCATAATGCCGATGAAAAGAATGAACAGAAGGAGCAGACCGATTCCCGCCATACCCAGATATGTCAGAATTTTTCCGGGTTCTTTTTGAAAGATGGTGACGAGCAATGCAAGTTGTCCGGCAAGGGGTAAGAGTGTAAACGGGTGGGCTGCTGATTGCGGATCAGTAAAGAGTTTTACGAGGACATCGGCTTCTCCCTGGAAAAGGAAAAGATGATATGTACCTCCGGCCCATTCCAGGTAACCGATCAGGGACGAAAAGATTAACATCGCATTCAGGACTTTTCGTTTTTGGGTCTTTGTCATCGCCGTTTATTTTTCGTAAGTCCACTCCCAGACAGGCATTTCATCTTCATCGATGGTGTCGCCTGCGTACCTGAAGCCGTGTTTTTCGAGGATACGGGTAGAGAAGTTGTTTTCCTGCAAGGTCCGGGCGGTAATTTCCACTTCAGGATCTGTAGACAAGGCCAAATCAACCAATGCATTGCACATACGGGAAGCTACGCCTTTGTTTCGATACGCTTCAAAGGTGAGGTAGGCAATTTCTACCCGGTTGTTCTTCGGTGCCCCCTTGAAACTGCATGAACCAACGATCACGCCGTCTTCCATGGCCAGGTATCCGATCCAGGGGAGTTGAAAACCGATTTGTTCGTAAAAGTCAGGCATTACCTTCAGCAGCTCGCGGATTTCATCCGCTACAGTCCCCAGGTCCATGCTATCAGGATTTTGTTCAATCGGAATCAGTTTCATATCAGTTGGCATTTTGATACTCGAGACTGATCTTACCGGTCATTTTGTAGATCTCCAGATAGGTATCCAGGCGGTTGAACAGGTTTTCGTAGTGTTGGATCATCGTGTTCTGGTAGGAAGTCTGAAAGCTTGCCAGATCCACGGAATTGATAGAGCCCAGGTCAAAACGTTTCTGAGCAAGGTCGTAAGCTTTCTGTGCATAGGTCAGGTTTTCCTGCGAAATGTTTACAAGATCCTGTCGCGCATCGTACAATTCGATCAGATTCTTCAAGGTGTTGCTAAGCGTGGCTTTCATGCTCTCGATGTTCAAGCTCGAAATTTCTTCCTGGATTTTGGAGACCTCTACGGCACGCTTGTTTTTCCAGTTGTTAAAGATCGTATAGCGCAGGTTGAGGTTTCCATAGTAGGAAAGGTTCTGCGTATGAACATCGAAACTATTGTTCTTGATCTCCTGCAGACGTGACCATCCCTGTTGAGCACCCGCCTGGAAACTCAGGGTAGGATACAGGAACGAACGCATGTATGCGGTATTGGTTTTCTGAAGTTCAAGCGAAATGTACTGATTCTTCAGGTTGCTGTTGCTAGCAAACATTTCTTCTTCGGCCCTTACCACGTCAACCTCTGCGAGAAGCACATCCAGATCATCTGTGAGCACATAATTGACATTTTCGGCTTCCGGATCGTTCATCAGTACCCTGAGATTGCGGATCGCATTGTTGTAAGAAATCTCCTGCAGGCGATAATTGGAACTGTCCGTCAGGTATTGATTACGGAATTGCAATGCTTCCAGTGAAGAGGAAGTGCTGTATTTTTCTTTGAGTTCGTAATAGCGAAAACGCTCGCGTGAACGTGTCATCACGTCCGCAAACAATTCCATACGAAGCTTTTGCAACTGGACAGTGTAGTACGCTTTCAACACGTCCTGAATGGTGGCTTCAAGTACGGCAATCGCGTTATTGGCAGTTTGCTCTTCCAATTGCTCCAAACGTTGCTTTGACATCCGTACTTTGAATCCGCTGAAGAGGTTCCAGTCAAGTCCCAGTGAAGGGTTGAAGCTTTGATTCAGAATGATCCCCGGCGTAAAGGTGAAAGGGTTTTTTGTGTTGTCCTGAATGGTGTTGTTTTGTGCAACGTTCAGTGTAACCGTTGGGAACAATCCGGCTTCCGACCAACTGTTGTTGCGAACATTGATGGCATGCTGCCGCTCAGAAATCTGCACCTGGTAATTGTTTTCCAGGGCGATAAAAACCGCTTGTGTGGCCGAAAGTTCCTGCTGGGCGTTTGCCGGCAGGAGGAAGAGCAACATCGATAGGAGACTAGTGACTTTCAAAATCATATTTCTTGCGCTCAAGTTTGATAATCGGTTCAACATCCCTTGGGTCTTCCACTTTGTTGCCACGAAGCAGGCGATGGAAGAAACGCCGTGATCCGTTCCAGAAGAGAATCGCCGAAGGATAAAAGATCAGAATGAATACCGTTCCAAACAATACACCGAATGCAATGGATACCGCAACAGGGATCAGGAACTGGGCCTGCATGCTTTTTTCCATAATGATCGGAAGCAGACCGGCAACCGTGGTCAGTGAGGTCAGCAGGATCGGTCGGAAACGTGAACGTGCAGCATTTAGCACCGCCGAACGGATGTCGGAGCCTTCGAGTAACAGGTCATTATATCGGTCGAGGTAAACAATAGCATCGTTGACCAGTACTCCGACCAGGGCGATAATTCCGAAAACCGAAAGGATCGAAACAGGGATTCCTACAAGTCCATGACCGATAAAGGCGCCCGCAATTCCCGCCGGAATAACCAGCATGATCAAAAAGGCATTGCTCAGACTATTGAAATGGAGCATGATCACGATGAACATGATGATGATCCCGATCGGAACAGTGGCACGGAAGGAGGCGGAGGTTTTTCGCATACGCTTTACCTGTCCCATTTCCACGGAATTGACACTAGGGAAAGCCTGATAGATCTTCGGAAGAATGGAATCCGAAACAGTGCTGTTGATCTGTGCAACAAGATCCGGGTCAGTGCATTCGGCATCAACAGTGATGATCCGTTGGCCGTTGTAGCGTTTCAGACTCTCCGGTGCACGTCCCACTTCGAATGAACAGAGTTCGTGCAATGGAATAGCAATGCCCTGCGGCGTCTTGATCTTCATGTTTTCAAGATCCATCAGCGAGTTACGGTCGTCCAACGGATAACGCACCCAGATCTTTACTTCGTCTGTTCCGATGATCACCCGTTGTGCCTCCTGTCCGAAGAAGCCCTGGCGAATTTGTGTCAGGATTTCATTTTCCGAAATGCCGTAAATTCCGGCTTCAGGGAGCAGATCAATGTATACTTCATTTTTCCCCGGAGGCATGTTGTCTTTTACGTTGAACACCCCGCCCATGTTGGTCAGTTCCTCCTTGAACATGTTCTTCGCTTCAAGCAGCATGTCTTCCTTTTGGGAAGTAAGTCCGACTTCGATCTCTTTTCCGAATCGGTTGAACCCTCCGACGTAAGTGTCCTGTGCAAGTTTCCCTTCCGGCAGGGAATTGATCCGACGCACAATCCGGTTCATCAAGGTGTCGACCGGTGTTTTGGTGTCTTCTCCGTCAAAGAAAACCTGGACCATCGAAGCGTGATTTCCGGCTTGTCCGATATTCATCGAGAAACCGACATTGCTGCTGTAATAAGTGAGCAGTGAATCGCCACTTTCCCGAATGATGCGGTCATTTTCTTCCAGTAGGATTCGTGTAGCCGTTTCGACAAATTTTTCGGATTTCACTTTGCTGTCCCCTGGCATGTAGGCCGCTTCAATGGTGAAGAAATCCGGCTGAATGTTTGGGAAGAAGGTAAAGGAAATGACGCCGCTGCCTAGCAGGTAAAAGCCGAGAAAGGTGAAGGCCATTGGAAAGAAGAACGAAAAATTGTACCACTTTCTGCGGGTTCCGACAATATTTTCAACGGTTGTCAGGAACCACCTGTCGCGTATATAGCGAATGAAGCGATCTGCTGTTTCGCGCACCGCTTTTTCCATCGGCGATTTGGTGAACCCGACAAATGTAAGACTGGCACCTGTAATGATTACGGCAAAGGGGAACAATACACGCCCGAACCCTGGTTCATTCGGGATCAGACGCGTTCCAAGGAAAATGACGACCAGACCGATGAAAAAATAGATCAGGCCTTTACCGAGGCTGTATTCGGCTTTGGTTTTGTCCGAAAGAATGCTTTTGTGTCCGAGGTGTCCCGGGAGAATGATGAACGCTTCAAAGAGCGAGAAGGCCAGACACGAAATAACCACAAAAGCCATTTCCCGCATCATTTCCAGTCCTTCCACGAAGAGAAGAATGGAAAAAGCTACGATGGTGGTGACCACTGATGAAAAGACCGGCTCCAATACTTCCAGCGTTCCGTCGAGCGCCGCTTTATGTGCCGATTTTCCTCGTTCGTAATGGGTGAAAATATTTTCAGCGATCACAATTCCATCGTCTACGAGGATTCCGACCACGAGGATCATTCCGAAGAGCGAGATCATGTTGATCGTGATGCCGTAGGCCATACCGAAAATGAACATCCCAAGGAAAGAAAACGGAATTCCGAAAGCTACCCATGCAGAAAGTTTGATGTTCAGGAACAAGCCAAGGAAAAGGAGAACCAGGATCAATCCCATCAACCCGTTACGCGACAACAGGTCGATCCGGTCTTCCAGCATACTGTTGAATTCGTAGAAGACATTGAATTGGTAATCCGCATGGTTTTCATTGAATTCGTCGCGGTACTTGTAAAGTGTTTCTGTGATCTTGGCAATATCCTGTTCGGTTGTTTTTTCGATCTGGAAAGAAACGGAAGGTTTGCCGTTAAATTTCGCGACCTGCGAGGCTTCCGAATAGGTCAGTTCGACGTTGGCAACGTCTCCGACGCGAATGGCATTCCCTTCCGGAGTGGTGCGCACCACGATTTGTTCAATATCCGCTGGATTGGTTTCCCGGTTGTTGGAACGCACGTTCATTTCCTGGCTTACCCCACGAATGATCCCGGCTGTGATGTCGATATTTTTGCTGCCTACAGCCATGGCAATTTCCTGCATGGAAATGTTGTAACGCAGCATGTCCTGTTCGCGGACATTGATGTTGATTTCCTTCTCAGGAAAGCCATTCATGGTAATCTGAGTAATGACCTTGGTGTTGAGCAGGTCGCGTTCTACCTGCGCCGCCAGATCGGTCATTTCGGTGAGATTGACACTGTCCTTTTTGGCAGAAACCCCAACGAAGGCCACAACGCTCCCCATACCACCGGTCTTTTGCCGGATCACGATCGGCTGTTCGGCTCCCTGTGGAAAGGAGTTGATTGAATTTACTGCGTTTTCCACATCGCTGAGCAGGTCGTCCATATCCGTGTCCTGGTAGGCCTGGATGCGAACTTGTGTGGAGTTTTCCGAAGAAGTGGAATTGATCTCTTCAATCCCATCTAAGCCCTTTACGGACTGCTCGATCTTGATCGTTACACCTTCCTCCATTTCCGTCGGAGATGCTCCCGGATAAAATACGGTTACAAAGATCTGCTTCGGTTCCAGCTCCGGGAAAAATGAGCGCTTCATGGTGATGATCGAGAATAAACCGAACATCGCCACCATCACGATGAAGGCGTTACCCCAGATTGGCCGATTGATAAAAAACTGAATGACTCTCTTCATGCCGTCTAGAGTTATCGGTCGATGCCTTTGTAAGTGACTTTCTGATTCACATCATCTACGCGCTCGAGCAATATACGTTGCCCGTTATTCAGGCCGGTAACATATACGGAATCCGGAATTTTGCTCACCACTAATACTTGCTGATTCACGATCTTTCCGTCTTTCAGGACCTGAACTTTTCCGTTTTTCAGAGCAGCACTTGGAATGGTCATCGTTTCACGGTCCTCTTTCTGGTTGATTGCCACATTGACATACATGCCGTTGTAGATCTGTTCTCCTTTCACCGGTTGAATGGAGTAGTACACATCCGCTGACTGTGTTTGCTGATTAATGACATCGGATACCCGGATGATCTTTCCATGCGCGACGAGCTTGCCGGAGGCATCTGTAAAATCCGCACTGCTTTTGTCTCGGAACAACTGCAGATCCTTCATCCCGATCGGTACTTTTACTTCAAAATCGCCGGTTTTGGCAACTTTGGCCAATTGTCCTCCCGGATTGGCAATGGCTCCCGGTTCCGCGTAAGTGGCAATCACTGTTCCGTTGAAAGGGGCCACAATGAAGTATTTTCCAAGTCGCGCTTCCTGGCTCATGATGTTGTAGTACTCGGAAATCACATTGCGTCCTGTCATGAACATGTTTTCTTTGGTTGACATGGGCGGCAATTCGGGAAGTTGCTTGCTGGGTTTGAGATCTTCGAGGAATTTCATCCATTTGTTCTTTTCGGATGGAAAATCAAGTTCAATATCCGGAAGTGCATTCAGCACCAGGTTTGCGAGTGAAGCTTTACGCGAACTCAGAGAGTAGAAAGCCTCTTCGTTGTCAATCTTATAAAGTGTTTGACCGGCACGGAAGTTCGTTCCCGGTTTCATCGTAAGATCACCCCGTAGCAGTTTTCCCTGAACTTCAGGCGAAAGAATGATTTCCGAATTGGGGAGAATCTGACCGTAGGAGATCAGTGTCAGGGATTGTACTTTGTTTTCTACCTCACGGACCGGAACGTACACCTCAGTGTCTTCTGTTTTCAGTTCCTTATTGTACTCTTTCTTGTTGGCTGACAGGGTCATATAGATCAGCCCGGAAATGACAAGAAAAACGGCGAGCAAGATGATTTGACTTCTCTTCATGGTAGTCGTATTCGATATGGGGAAATAAATGTACTAATCAGGTTTCTAAACACCTGCAAATTTCGATAGAAGATGTAAAATAAATGTTGAGTTGTCGTTATACAGGGTGAACTGTATTTAACCGTTGTGTTAATAAGTGTTGAAAAAAATGTTGATAACGAAAATCCGGGTTCCTCTTCACGGGTAAGACTTTACCTAATTTTGTATAAACGGTGCTACATCATTCAACCTCAACACAATGTTTGGTACTATTTTAAAGAAAAAAGTAAGCGACGACAAACTGGCAAACGTGTTCATCAACGGAATTTTTAATACCGTTGATAATGGTTTTCCGGTTGTTGCAGAGTTCATCAACGAGGATCAATCCTTTGTTGAGTCTCCTTGCATTGATCCCAAGAACAACTATGAATTTGCGTTGATCGTACTTGTTGGAAACCTTACTTTCCTGGAAAATGCCTTCGATCCTGAACAGGCGGATCGTGTGGAGACATTGGTGTATGAGAAG
>JBNKYR010000148.1:0-9791 GCA_050300995.1 Crocinitomicaceae bacterium
CAGATCAAATCTGCGGCGAACAGTGTACATACGCGCCACCCGGACATTTTTACCGAGTTTGGCTCCTTTACGGTAGCTGAGTCGGGAGGAATGATCTTTACGATTTTGGATCAGAAGAAACAGAATGACAGGGAACGTTGGGATATGATCAACGGTTCTTTCATGACCACACTTCCTGATACCTGGGCGATCAACAAGCGCTTTATCATGTTGCCCATCAACCGCTGGAAGGACAAATACGAGCGCGTGTTCCTGGGTGGGTTGACCTGTGACAGCGATGATTACTACAATTCGGAACAGCACATTAACGCGATTTATCTGCCCGAATTCAATAAAGAAAAACCATTGCATGTTGGTTTCTTTAACTGCGGGGCCTACCAGGAATCCATTTCCGGTTACGGTGGACTCAAGCATTGTCTGATCCCCTCTCCGAAGCATATACTGATCGATTATGACAAGGACGGGAACATTACACATCAGATTTTCAGACCGGAGCAAAGCAGTGAACAGATGCTCCAAATTTTAGGATATACATGAGAACATTTGCAGGAATCCCCGAAGAGTTCGCGATTGAGTCGAACGCAGAAGTGGTGTTGATTCCGGTTCCTTACGATGGTACAAGCACCTACGGAAAAGGAGCGGACAAAGGTCCGGAAGCGATCTATGATGCTGCCGAGAATATGGAACTGTACGACATCGAAACAGATTCGGAAGTGTACAAGAAGGGAATTTACATTGCTCCGACCGTCACAGAAGATGCTTCACCGGAAGCAATGTGCGATGCTGTGGAAAATGCATTTGCGCAGTACCTTTCGAAAGGCAAGTTTGTAACGATGTTGGGCGGAGAACACTCCGTGTCAATTGGGGCGATTCAGGCCATGCGAAAAAAATACCCGGGTCTTTCGGTATTGCAGCTGGATGCGCATTCAGACCTTCGTCCTGAATACCACGGTTCGGCGTGTAATCATGCCTGTGCTTTGCACCGTGCATCAAAAGAAACAAACCTTGTACAGGTAGGAATCCGAAGCATGGATACGGTAGAGTTGCAATTCCTGAATGCGAACAATCTTTTCACCAGTTACGACATTCGTTCGAATGAATACTGGCAGTCGGATGTGGTCAACTGCCTCGGTGAGAATGTGTATATTACCATTGATCTGGACGTTTTTGATCCTTCGATCATGCCTTCAACCGGTACACCGGAGCCAGGCGGATTGTTGTGGAACGAAACCCTGGATCTCCTGAAAATGGTATTCAAATCCTGCAATGTGGTAGGCTTTGATATCGTTGAACTGGCTCCGAAACCTGAACTCAGCTCGCCTGATTTCATGGCGGCCAAACTGTACTATAAATTACTTTCCTATAAATATCATTTGTAATGGGACAGATCAGAGATTTTATTGAGAAGAATTACCTTCATTTTAACGCTGCGGCATTGGTTGATGCAGCGAAAGGATATGAGGACCACCTGGCCTCAGGTAAGAAAATGCTTGTTTCGCTAGCCGGAGCAATGAGTACAGCAGAGCTCGGAATTTCCCTGGCGGAAATGATTCGTCAGGATAAAATCCATCTGATTTCCTGTACCGGAGCAAACCTGGAAGAAGACATCATGAATCTCGTGGCACACAACAGCTACGAGCGTGTTCCGAATTACCGCGATCTCACACCCCAGCAGGAATGGGATTTGTTGGAAAAAGGATTGAATCGTGTAACCGATACCTGTATTCCGGAAGAAGAGGCATTTCGTCGTCTTCAAAAACACATCTATGACATCTGGAAGAAGGCGGAAGAGGAAGGGAAACGTTATTTCCCGCACGAGTTCATGTACCAGATGCTGCTTTCAGGCGTATTGGAGCAATACTATGAAATCGATCCGAAGAATTCCTGGATGCTGGCGGCTGCAGAAAAGAACCTGCCGATCATCGTTCCGGGTTGGGAGGATTCGACAATGGGAAACATCTTTGCTTCTTACTGCATCAAAGGAGAATTGAAACCGACCACCATGAAGTCAGGAATTGAGTACATGATGTGGCTCGCGGATTATTATACCGAAACGGCTGGAACAGAGGGGATCGGTTTCTTCCAGATCGGCGGAGGAATTGCCGGTGATTTCCCGATTTGCGTGGTTCCGATGCTTTACCAGGATATGGAACGTACAGATACGCCATTCTGGAGCTATTTCTGCCAGATTTCCGATTCAACGACCAGCTACGGATCTTATTCCGGTGCTGTGCCGAACGAAAAGATTACCTGGGGGAAACTCGACATCGATACGCCGAAGTTCATTATTGAATCCGACGCCACAATTGTGGCGCCGTTGATCTTTCAATATCTTTTGGAAGGCAAGTAATTACCCGTTTCCTACTTCACCTCCGGTGTTTTCTTCTTCCTGAGGAACAACTTCAGGTCGACGTGCGCTTTCACCGAGGAACACATACTCCTTGTTGAAGATAGCTGTCAGCAGGTAGTAAAATGTTGGTCGTGATTTACTGCGATTGGAATCACCCATGGCATGACACACCTGTTCGATCGCTTTGTCCAGTTCTTCACTGTCCTCCAATCCGAGTTTTCCGATCAGGAATTTCTCTTTGATTGTTTTGCGCTCGCTGTCATCAGTACATGCAACTTTGGATGCATCGTTATCGTGAACAGAAGGTCCAAGGTGCTTCATGATCGCATGGTACAGTTCTTCATGGTGAAGGTATCCGAGGTTCCCCATGTCGTTCGCAAATTTGAGGTAAGCTTCTTCGTAAGTGGCCATATTTATAGATTTTGATAAGGTTAAATTCGGGGACAAGTTACAGAACTTCCCACGAAATAAAAACCGTATTTATACCTGTTTTTGAAACCGTTTTTTTAACATTTAATATTGCCTGAAGTCGTTCTGCTAAAACGAATAAATGAGTAATTTTCGCAAAAAATCAAAGCTATGAAAGTTACATTAATGATTGTCGGCCTGGCATTGATCGGGTTGACTTCCTGCAAAAAAGATTACACCTGCGCCTGTACGTACGTGACGAACCAACAGTACGTTGACGGAAGCGGAAATGCAGTTCCGGGTACACAGCAAACTGCTACAACATCTGATTCCAGAACAATTACGGATAAAGAAGATGTGGCAACAGCAGAGTGCACCGGTGCGAATGGTACGGTTACACAAAGTTCGGTTATCGGTGGAGGAATCTACCTCGAACAGAAAGTAACAACTACCTGTACGATCAGCGAGAAATAATTAGAAAGGCCCCACGATAACGAGTTTAGTCGAAGTTGTGGGGCTTTCTTTTTTTGCATATTCTCTTAGCCTCCTTTATAAAAGTGCACGCGGTGCACAACATCAATGGCTGTTTCATGATATTTCGTGAGCCATGGTGCATCATCAAAGCAACTGCAACGAGACTCTGCAATGACAGTGATCGGGTGTTTTTTGCTGATTTCTTCAAGCCGTTCCAGTAAACGGGGATACATGTCTCCGAAGAGCGGGTTGAAAATGTAAAAGATGGTTCCGTCGGAGAAATCATACGTGAACATGTCGGTGTTCAGTAGTTCGACATTTTTCAAGCCGCTTTCCTGAAGAAGCGATACGCTCAGTTCATAGCGTTCGTTTACGATTTCAATACCTTTAAATTGTGCCTCCGGATAGCGTTCAGCTCCGTAGAGGAGTACCAATCCGTATCCGCTTCCAAGATCGTAGAGTACATCCTCTTTCCCGGGTTGTACTACACTAAAGATCACATTCAGAAAGCCTGATGAGCCATACCGGTATGAGTTCAATCCATGTCGAATTGTAATTTCCGGCAGACTGATGCGCTGCTCGGCAGCGTCGATCAGTTGTTCTATTGCTTCAGAATTATTCATGTGCTGCGGCTGTTTCCTGTTTTTCCAAAAGATCCAGTACTTTTTGGTAGGCTGCTTTTACTTCGATCATCCCAGATTCATAGCGCTTCTTTTCTTCAGGGACATTGTCTCCGCAATGCGGACAGGTTTCGGTACCCAGATGAACATGCTGATTGCACCCATAACAAAGTTCGAGAGCTATCGGCTCGCGAATTGCGGCTTTCATAGGAGCCGAGGTGTCCGGTTGATCTTCAAGTGGGTTCTGAATATCCAGTACGTTCCCCTCGAAATCTTCCACAACAATTTCGAACAGGCCATGATCGAAAGGCTTTCCTTCTGCTTCCTGGACCTTACGGATTCGTTCCTGCTTGCCTTCCTTGTGAAGTTTCAAGGCACGGTAATGACAGAAGGGATTGTTTCCGCGCTTTCCGAACAGCACGTGGCTGGTCCATGTACAACCGGCCATACAGGTTGATGAATAGTAGCAGGTTTTGCAATTTCCCCAAAGTTCATCTTCATTTCTGTAGCGCGTGAATTTCATTTCTTCGCTATGCAGCCAGATGTCTTCCAGGCTCATATTTTTGATGTTACCGCCAGTGTAACCCGTTGTTGGCAGGGAAGGGCACCCCTTGATGGTTCCGTCTGCTTCAATTCCAATTGCGGTATGGCCTGCCGAACATCCGGACCATTGAGCTTCGGCTCCCTGTCGCCAGATATGTTCGTACGGACCATAATAGCCAATGTTGTTTCCTGCCTGAATAAGGATGTCATGATTCAAGGCTCGTTTATAGACATTGATCAGACGGTCGTAAAGGTCGATTAACTCGTAGGGCTGGATAATGAGATCGTCGTTTTCAACCGCATTTCCCATGGCCACAACCAATTGAATCTGCCAGTTTTTGATTTCCCGTTTGATAAAATCATCCAGCATATCGTCCAACTGGAACTGGTTGTCTTTGGTGATCACCGTATTTACACTTGAAGTGATTCCATGTTTCTTCAACAGTTCCAGGCAATTCATAGCATGTTCGTACGAATCAGATCTTCCCCGGATTTTGTTGTGAACATCCGGTAATCCGTCTATGGACACGCCGATATTTTTGATTCCGGCTTCTTTTGCCTGTAAAATGCGTTTTTCGTTTAGGTTGTAGGCTCCCGACTGCATGGAGCATTCAATGCCGGCACGGTCAATTTTTGAAATGATATCAAGCCAGTCTCGGCGCAAAAATGCTTCTCCACCGATAATGGTGATCTCCCGTGTTCCCAACTTCTCCAGCTGATCAATAATTTCAAAACACTGTTCGGTTGTGAGTTCTCCCGGACGCACTTTTCCGGCTCGCGACCCGCAATGTGTACATTTCAGGTTGCAGGCAAGAGTTATTTCCCATACGACATGTACAGGTACGGCTTTTTCGTAGTCGTTTTTAATGCGGTAACGCTGTGAGGCTTGTTCAGTCATTCTCAGTGGTTAAAAAGGGGACACCGGAGTGCCCCCTGTGGTTTTACTTGGATTCAAGTTTTTGAATCGCCTCGTGAAGTTCAATCAAAGCGGCTTCAATGTCGCCCTGTTCTTTTACGAACTCTCCGGATTGTTCTTTTACGGCTTTCATTTGACTCAAATCGTTAGAGGCAATGGCCTCTCTGATGGCAACGCCATAAGGCATGATTACTCCCATAATTCAAAATTTAAGAGTGAATACTAGCGTTCAAGGCGTTCAATTGCCTCTTGTAGCTCGACGAGTGCAGCAGACAGGTCTCCCTGCTCACGGATGGTGCTTTTTGCCTGGTCAAGAACGGCCTTCATTTGCTCGACGTCATTTGAGGCAATTGCTTCACGCATGCCAGCTGCATACAATGGAATTATTCCCATGGTGCTTGATTTTAGTGGTTAGTTCAGTGACCGTTTGGCGATCACAAAAAATAGTTCTTCGATTGGCGGAATTACTTCTGCAATTTTTCGATTGCTTCCTGAAGTTCTACCAGTGCAACGGCGAGATCTTCCTGTTCACGCACCTGCTTTTTAGCCTGCTCAAGTGTTGCCTTCATTTGATTGAGGTCATTTGACGCAATAGCCTTTCGGATTCCTGCTGCATATAATACTACAATTCCCATAATTAAAATGTTTAAAAGTTTACTTTCAAAACTAGCATCCAAAACCGATCTCGAAGAAAAATAAATACCTGATTTACAGAGTACAAGTGCTTGATTTTTAGCCGGGTATTTGTGCGCTGTATTTCAGGAACAAAAGCTCTGAATGTCGGGGGAGGTGAAGCATGGTTTCTCAGGAATATGCCATTTAGCGGGCATTTTTGAAGTTGGGAGAAATACGGAATGCACAGTGGTATTAGTACTGATCCTGTGTGAGATATCCGAAAAAAATGCTTCAGACTACCGTTCGTCCGATCACCGCATTTTTTTGTTCTTCGAATAACTTGCTGCTACTGAAAGCGTTTTAAAGTGCTACCATCGGTGCGAATATCAACAACAGCAACATGGTATAATTCATTCACTTCCTGGCCTGCCATATGGATGTTTTGATCTTCTCAGGAAGGTTTCCAACGTGTATACAGATAGGTTCACTGCATTTCAGAAGCTGAACTCTGCCGTTGAGAAAATGCTCTATTGGATAAAACGATGTTCCCGATACTTTCGGTTCATTAATCACAAAGAAAATGAAATGAAAAGAAAAGGACTTTTTTCGTTACTGTTTGGCCCTCGTTACATTAAGGCGCTGCCGACTTTAAAAATTGTATTTGGTCGCATCTCCCTGCTTTTTTTAACGCTGGTCACGCTTCAGTTGCATGCGCAGTACGACCAGTTAAAGTGGAAAAAAAATGTTCACCTTGATGGGAATGTTTCTACACAGAGCGGAATGGCTACTGACCAGTACGGGCGGGTATACTACGTCGATCAGAATACAAAGAAAATAATGATCCAGGATCCTGATAACTGGTTTAATGTGTTATGTAATACAGCTCCGAATGCGAGAACCAGTACCAATATAGTGTACAAAGACGATGCAGTATATTATGTGAACGAGAACAATAGAATTAGTTCAATTTCCTGGAACGGCAGTTCGTGGGTTCCTTATACGTATACATGTCAATCAACCAATGAGGCCGTTGCTCCAGGTACATCCATTTCTGTCGTAGCCTCGAACAACATTTTGTATATCCGTGATTCTGATAAGCGTGTTTGTCAGTACTGGGACAACGGGAGTGCTTGTGGCTTCGGGCCAATTATGCTGAGCGCAACGCCAGCTGCAGCTTGGTCGAATATTCATTTCGTAGATAATCATGCCTGGTATATTGGAAATGATTTGCAGATCCACTACTTAAAATGGACAGGGTCATCCTGGCAACATGGTCAGAAGACAACGGATCCACTAAACATTGGTTCAGAAATTTATGCGCAAAATGAAGATCAGATCTTCTATATCAATTTTTCCGATCAAATTTGTTCTGTATGGTACAATGGAACAACTTCGGGGTACGGACCAATATTACAGGATGCGAATGACGCAATAATGGGTTCTGGCTTACTACTTAAAGATAACCACTTCTATTATGTAGATAAATCAAAAAATATCAATGTCCTCTACTGGAATTGGTGTAAGTGGACGAAATCCGTACTAAATGAATCTGCTACTACGCGGTTGAACAATTACAAATTTGCATTCCATAATGATCAGATTTTTTATGAGGGACCTGGAGCGAAAATAGAAAGCATAACAAGAGAGCCGTATTTGACCGACTATGTTTATCGTCAAGGGGAAGATCTAATGTTGAATGGTGAAAAATTTAATTCAACCGGTGTTGTTTACCTGACTTCCCTTTATCGACGTCCGAATGGTACTTTTTACATTGGACCGCACACGAACAATACATTCCCTACACCGAATTATCAAAGCAATGAATCACAATCGCAAACAAATCTGCAAAATCACATTCAAGAGATTGCGAGTTTAGGGTTTACTTCCGTTCGATTTAACGGACTTCAACTGACAGGAAACAAGAATAACTTAAGTGATCCGAATATATATTTCAATGTATGGAATAGTTCGACCTGGTCATTTGATCTGGTGAAACTGGATGATGTTACACAACCCCAGATATTGGCCGCATGGGATAACCTTGTAGCATTATGTGCCCAAAATGGACTTAAAGTAAACATTTTTCCAGGGCTGGATCAGGGAAACAACACCAGCAGTTGTCACACTACCTATATCAATTATTTAGAGGACTTAGCTGATCATTTCAAAAATAACAGTACGGTGTATGCCTATTCTTATTTGCTTGAACCGGATATTAATCCAGGAATCAAGGATAAATGTTTGATCAAGGGGTATTCGGAAAGTTTTTATGATGCGATTCGCTCCTTTGATCCGAATCATCTTATCACAATTGGAATCACTGGGTTGAGTTCCGCTTTTCATTGGGATCCCGCTATTATGAAATTTGATTTCCTTACTGTACACAGTTATCCTGCAAATTTCTCAACTACTTATCGTGGAGTGAAACGAACGTTGAAATGGACCTGCTTTATTGCCGATAAAATGGATGTGCCATGGATATTGGGCGAAACCGGATTCAAAGGAATAATTGATGGCCTTAACACTGCTCCTTCGGCTACAGGAACGGAAGAAGAGCAACGTAGTTATGGGCAATTTATTCTGGATTATGCTTTTGGTTGCGGGAGCTCTGGTTTGCAGTGGTGGAGCTTTCATGATCATTATTGGTGGGGGGATACCGTAACCAATGAGAACCATTTTGGATTGCACCGATTCATGGGGTATGGAGTCTATACGCAGCAAGAGCCTAAACTGATCATTACCAACAATATATTTCACGGGTATACACCACCGGAGTGTAGCACCTGCCCAATACCAGCGAATTACTACAGTGATGGGACAGGAACTAACATTATTTGGGGTTTCGTTAAAGATCAGAATGGAAATCCTATTGAAGGAGCCGTTATATTTCCATATCAAAGTGCCAGTATTTCATTCGGTATCACAGATGCAAATGGTTTCTATAGTATGGTGATTTCCATCGCTCCCGGAGGGATTGGGTTGAATGCAGCAAGTTTGGGGAAGATGGGGTCGTATAGCTTTATAACAACTGATGGAAGGTATGATTTCGTTCTATATGATGTTATGTGCAAATCCAAAATTGCAGACAATCCGGATCAGTTCGGATTGACATCTGATGTGTCTGAAAATGATCAGGTGTTCCTTTACCCGAATCCAACCACCGGCATGGTTTATTTCATGGTGCCGGCGGAGGAGTTCTCCATTGAAATATCGAATGCAATGGGAGAAGTAGTTCTTCGAGAAGACAAGGTTTCCCATTCTGTAGACCTGAAAGGAATGCCGAAAGGAATTTACTGGGTGGAGATCATCCACGGAGATCAATCCACGGTTAAAAAGCTTGTTTTGGTAGATTAATAAGTAGATCTCAAAAATGAAAACTCCCATTCAATTATTGAGTGGGAGTTTTTTTATCATTTTGTTTTTCTCAGCTTGTGAATGATCAGGGAAGCCACAAATGTTTCAAGCAGGCTTAGCGGAATGGCCACGTAAAGCAGTTTTACAGGAAGCATGCCCATGTTTCCGATCACGACCCACATCAATACAAAAGCAACCAGCCATCCGAGCAGGGTTGTTTGAAGGAGCGAAAATTTACTGGCGATGATAGCGAGTGCTACCGCAAAGAGTAGTGACCAGATTCCCCAGATCGCTCCGTTGATCGGTTCGGAGGGAAACACAAGTCCGAGGTTTTCATAATGTCCGGTCCAGTAATCTTTGAAGAGAATTTCGTTGCGAAGAAACTCCGAGCCACTGATCCAAACAGTTGCAAGAAGTACGGCGATTAGGTTTTTCATGTTTTCAGTTCAGTGTTGGTGACCTTGCAAAGATAATAGTTGAGTGCAAGGTTTTGAGCTCGCGGACATTCGAA
>JBNKYR010000149.1:0-9779 GCA_050300995.1 Crocinitomicaceae bacterium
ATCGTTGGTTACCGTTACTGAACCTCCGCAGTTATCTGTAGCGGTCGGAGCAACCAATGAAGTCACCGTACACTCTGCTGTTACATCAGACAAAGTCGCCACATCAGGAACGGGAGCTGTTACGTCGTCAATCACTACGTTCTGTGTTTGCGTGGTTGTATTTCCGTTTCCATCATCAAACGTCCAGGTAACAACTGTGGTTCCCTGAGAAGTGATCGGTAGAGTAGCATCGTTGGTTACTGTTACTGAACCTCCGCAGTTATCTGTCGCTGTCGGAGCAACCAATGAAGTCACCGTACACTCTGCTGTTACATCAGACAAAGTCGCCACATCAGGAACAGGAGCAGTTACGTCGTCAATGACTACGTTTTGCGTTTGTGTAGTCGTATTACCATTCCCATCATCATACGTCCAGGTTACAACTGTGGTTCCCTGAGAAGTGATTGGTAGAATCGCATCGTTGGTTACTGTTACTGAACCTCCGCAGTTATCAGTTGCTGTCGGTGGGGTCAGTGAAGTCACTGTACACTCTGCTGTTACATCAGACAAAGTCGCCGCATCCGGAACAGGAGCAGTCACATCGTCGATCACTACGTTTTGCGTTTGCGTGGTTGTATTTCCGTTACCATCATCGTACGTCCAGGTTACTACTGTGGTTCCCTGTGCAGTAATTGGCAACGTCGCGTCGTTGGTCACTGTTACCGATCCTCCACAGTTATCGGTTGCCGTTGGAGCAACCAATGCAGTCACGGAACATTCTGCTGTTACATCTGACAAGGTCGCGGCATCCGGAACAGGCACTGTTACGTCATCAAGAATCACATTTTGTGTTTGCAATGTGGTGTTACCGTTGCCGTCATCATACGTCCAGGTTACTACTGTGGTTCCCTGTGTGGTAATCGGGAAAGTAACATTTGGCGTACCTGTGAGAGATCCGGCACAGTTATCGGTTGCCGTTGGCGCCGTTGGTGAGACAGAACATTCACCTGTTGCATCCGGAAGTGAAGCCAAATCGGCTACCGGTGAAGTTACGTCGGCACTTACCGAAATAACCACATCGTCGGTTGAAGCCGGACATGTTCCGTTTGTGATAGACCATCTGAAGGTATTGATACCAATCCCGAGACCGGTAACTCCTGAAGTAGGACTTGATGGCGTTGTAATCGTTCCACTACCTCCAACGAGCGTCCATGTTCCGGTTCCGATAGCAGGTGTGTTTCCTGCAAGGGTCGCCGTTGTAGCACTACAGTTCAGGATCTGATCCGGACCGGCATTGGCAACAGTCGGTGCGTCGTCTCTGTAAATCGTCACATCATCGGTCGAAGTAGTACACGGACCGTTTGTAATCGTCCAGCGAACAACTGTTGGCGTAGCCGATGAAAGACCTGTAATTGCCGAGGTTGCCGACCCTGGTGTCGTCACAACTCCTGGGCCTGAAATGACCGACCAGGCACCGGTTCCGTACGTAGGAACGTTACCCGCAAGGTTTGTTGAAGATGCGCATACTGTCTGGTCAGGACCGGCATTGGCCGTAGACGGATCTCTGTAGACAGTAATGTTCTGCGTGGTGGAGCAGTATCCGAATGTATAGGTAATTGTATACGTTCCTGAAGCACCCACCGGCGTTGGAGCAGTAAATGTGGTACCCGTAACACCTGTACCTGTGAACGTTCCGAGATCTCCGGAATTGGTCTGTGCCGTTCCCGAAGCAACTGCAGTAGGTGTAGCGGTAAGCGAACGTGTCTGTCCGGCACACATACTTGCAGAAGATGATGTAATGGACAGGTTATTATTCTGACGAACATTTACCGTAATGGACGATGTTCCTCCGGGTAAACAGTTATACTGATTTACGTTCACACGAATGTAGTCAGTGAAGGTAGGAACGTACGTCACCGAGGCCTGAGTCCCGGCGCAGATTGGTCCGTTGTCATCATTGTAGAAAATGGATGTAGCTGTGACGTTCCCCTCGAATCCTGTTATCTGGGTATCGATGGTGTTTCCACATGTACTGATGGTGTAGCTTGCACCCAACAGAACAGGCATTCTGAAGTAGGTTCCCGGATCGTAAGGACTGTAAGATGAATAGGTCCCACATCCATTGTTCGGGAGCATTTCCCCCCAATAAACACCACTTCTGGGTACACATTGTGCATGACCGTAGTCAGCTCCGATTACCAAAATAGCAATCAGTAGAAGATAAATTCGTTTCATAAGTAAGTAATTCGAAAGGAATGGTTGGGTTCCTTAGCGGTTTGGTTGCGCAAATATATGCATTCTTTAATTAGATTACCAAGTTTTCTTTACCGCTTCGTAAATACTCACAATCAATACCTTGCTACATAAAAACTCTGAGTCATATCGTCGTACTGCAACACGAACGGAAGTTGCTCTGCCTCCAGAAAAAACAAGCGTTGTGGAGACCGGTTTTTGAGAAATGTACGGTAGCCGGCTTTGCCGAACCACTTTTTCCATCCTGTAACTTCCTTTCCTACCCGAACCTCGTGCTTGTGTTTCTTCCCGGGACCTGATCTTTCTCCGAAAACCCATGCTGCCACAAATAATGGTTCAGCCGAGATCAAGTCAGCAAACCAGGTATTTCCTTTCGTTCGCTGCTCTCCGATGCGATTGATCAATGATCTTCGCATAAACATCAACTCGGTATCGACCAAGGCGCTACGTTCCGGATCTCGTTCTACCATGTGAGCATTCCAACGGTAAGGAGCTGTATTTACCGGAGCCCCTGACGTCCTGTATGCAACACCCGACACCCAATTGACCTGAGCAAAACCGTTGAAAATTTTTGCCAGCTGGTCAGGAGCATCCGGTGCGAGACGACTTCCCGGACGCAACCACGTAACCAATTCACCTCTTCCTCCTGAAAAACCGACATCCAGGAGATGTGCACTTTCCGCACTTTTCAATGAGATCAAGCCCTCCCACTGCCTGTCCGCCAGCCAGGCCTTTACTTCCGGAAAGATCTCTGCGGAAGAGACAATGTGAAAACAAATACGTCGATCGGTAATATGATCGCCGATGGTCTGCAACAGCCTTTCAGGAACGAATTTTTCAAGAGGGATCACAACATCCAAACTGATCAGATGCTGAAAATCATGTCTCACCTGCTGAACGAATGATTGTGAAATCAGCTTATGCGATGGAAAAACACCCGTGTCAATGCGATCCTTCGGATAAAGTCCTAACCCCACACCGGGAGCTTCATGCAAGACATTCAGGATCAACGGATGCATTTGATCGGAAAACTGCAATACTGCTTCCGAACCCGGCCGGGAGGTCAGCACATAGGGCTTTTTAACTTCCTTTTGTCCATATAAATCAACCTCGTAATCGTAATCCTTCAGCAAATCCGTTCGCAGGTTAATCGACTGAGACTGCATTTCAAACCAGGCATCATAGCGGCAAGGCGAATTCGTCAACGCATGAAAATTAATTTCCACAGGATCAGCGGTCAGTGGCACCTGGAAGAGATCGGTTGTTGTTGCATTTGTCCCCTGATCCTCGAAATTGGTTGTGAAGGACACAGCCGGAAATACAAAATAGCGTCCGGTTGAAACCAGGTAGTTGATGAAGTATTTTTTCCAGGAATTCGCGCCCCATTTTCTGACGTACATCGGTAGCCGGTCCAGTTCACTATCACCCGTCTTTTCAAACCACTGCTGAAACCCTTTCCATTGCGCATCAGTCCAGAGTTGTCCCCATGAACTGGCTACCTGCATGAAGTAAACCCCGTTCGCAGGACAGCACGCCCGGAAAGGATACGCACAACTCTCGGCGATCTCGTAGTTGTATAGGGAAATCCCGGCTACGTCTGAATCGGACGCATAGTAGTTTTGAGCCGCACACGCGTAGTTGTAGAACCCCGGAGAAACAAAAAGATCGTCTTCCAGTAGGATAATTGAACCGTACTCTTTGGTCAGTTCTCCAGCCCTTAAAATGTGTTGTTTCAGCCCAAGGTGTTC
Organism: Crocinitomicaceae bacterium; assembly: GCA_050300995.1. Taxonomy (GTDB): domain Bacteria; phylum Bacteroidota; class Bacteroidia; order Flavobacteriales_D; family Crocinitomicaceae; genus UBA4466. The sequence continues at coordinate 3,981 of JBNKYR010000149.1, forward strand.
TTCTGCCACTTCCACCTTTTTCGGACCGTAAGGCCATTGGTGATCTCTGGCAATTCGGGCGACTTCCGGATCGCCATTGGCATCCAGCGAAATATGTAGTGAAACCTCACCTTCACCGTAATCGGCACGTTCAAGTGAAGTCAGCAAACGTTTAAGTGAAGCGGGGCGATTCCAGGCAACTATGACAATGGCCGGCTTATTCATCACCTGTTATTTCATAAGTGAAGCGATCGCTAAACATTTCCTGAAGTTCATTCACTACATGTTCACTTTCCCTGATCACTACTTTTCTGCCAGCCTCCATCAGTTTCACTGCCAATGCCAGGTATTGGGATTCTTCCAGGATATCGGTTCCGCGCTTGTAAGTCACAGATTCAAAAATGATCGGATCGTCCAGCTTCATAAACTCCTGAAACTGAAAATCCAGGTGCGCTTTATTCGCACGATCCGTGGCGTCCGAAATATGCAGTTCCATTCCAAGCGGCGCACCGGCACGAGCCAATGCACGGTTATCCCGCGGCAGGCATGGGCCTCCAAAACCGAATCCGTATTTCAGGAATGAAGGTCCGATCCTGGAATCACTTCCGATCGATTGAAGAATCTTATCCTGATCCGCATCCAGACTGATCGCCAGATCGCCAATGGAATTGGCAAATGCAATCTTTGTTGTCAGAAAACAATTGACTGCCAGCTTGGTAATTTCCGCACTGGTTCGCGACATTCGATGAAAAGGCGGCTGTGAAGGGCACATTCTGCGGTATACCGACTCGATCCGGTCACCCGAACTTTCATCGGCTTCTCCGATCAACACCTGATCCGGATGTTGCTGATCGCGGATAATACTTCCCTGTGCAATGAACTCAGGATTGTAAGAAATCCGAAAAGGCGTTTCCGAAAGTCGCTGCTGCAATGTTTCACAGTAACCCGGCATGGTCGTCGCGTTGATCACCAGATCTACCTGGAAAGGAACATTTGAGCAGGCGAGCAAGTCTTTCACGCAAGCTTCGATATAGCTATGATCGTAGGTTCCGTCGGGCAATGATGGCGTCGGAACACATACAAAAATGAGATTGACCCCAGCGTTAATGATGTCCGCTACATCCGTACTTGCCACCAGATTTTTACTCACCTTGAGGTACTCATCGACCAATGGCTCCGGCGTTTTAAGACTCTTGTTGTTGACCGCATCTACGCGATCGGGATCAATATCTACAGCTACAACCTCGTAACCCACCCGTTCCAGGTTAAGCGCCAGGCAAATCCCCAGCCGACCGGTTCCGATGATTCCTATTTTCTGCATGACTTATCCCTCGATTTCCCGGAGTTCCTGATCGTTCAATCCCCAGTTCTCCCGATTGATCCCAAATGTACTTTTTTCCCTGACAATCTTATTGCCGGCTACCCACACCGACCACCATTCAAGGGTCGGCCATTTGGCGAAGAACTGTATTTTTTCAATCGGATCGGCAAACTCCCAGCCTCCGGTATGCGCGATATGATAGGTACAGGCCTTCGCCGGCAACACCTCTTGCTGAATTCCTTTTGCAGCCGCCTCAAAGAGTGCCATGGAATCAATGTGCAATGAATACATTTCGAGTTCTGCGTACCCGTCGATCTTTTCCCAATCTTCTTTGCTCATCATCGTAAAATCGCCGCAGGCATCGAAATCCAGCGCAAAAGTGATCCGATGTTCTTTCGAAAGCAATCCCTTCTTCAACAGGGCAAGCGCCGGCTTGAAAGGACCAAAGATCCATTTACTGATAAATCTTCCGTCCACTTCCTGAAAGATCGGATAGCGCGGATCTTTCCCCAGCGTTTTGAGAATATTCTCCGAAGCAAATTTCAACTGTTCCTCCGTACTGGTGTTTTCATCAATGGTGTTGGGGATATCACACCGATTTGCACGGTAGAAAATCCCTTTTTTCAAATCCCGCTTTTGCATTCGTTCGAACAAGCCATCCGAAAAAAGCAGGTCAACATTCGTACAGGCGATAAACTCCCCTTTCGCTCTGCGAATCCCGACGTTTTTAGCAATCATCTGATACAGGCCCATCGTTTCAGAAAAGCGCAGCGCCTCATGATACTTCGGAGGAACAACAATGTAACGGATCTTCAGAAAATCTTCCGGACCCGGTTTTGGTAGCACAGTATCCAGCAATTGATCCTGATCAGGTGAATTCCAATCCACCATAACCAGTTCACAGGGCAGCTGATACCTATTGCACTGATGGATGAGGCCATTGACAAAGATCGTCATGCGCTTACGCATATCGCCGCCATGGTCGTCGTTTCTGGACGTTGCGATGAACGAGATATAGGGAGCTGGTTTCAACTTAAATCAGTGCGTTATGGTTGACCGATCCGCAAAATTACGATAGTTTTTGAATCTCCGTTGCCGTAACAATTTCCGTAAGACTTTCCAGGTATCCGGTCAGTGAGAAATGCGCAAGAATGTGTTCCCTCCCGGCTTGCCCCATCCGTGCTGCCATCTCCTGGTCGCCGGATATTTTTTTCATGGCATCCACCATAGCCTTTACATCTCCCGGTGCGACAAGGATTCCTGTTTGACCATCTATCACGGCTTCCGGAATCCCTGCATGTTGTGTAGAGATCACCGGAATTCCGCATGCCGAAGCCTCCAGAATTGCCAACGGTGTTCCTTCGGAGTCATTATCTGCTGTAGGCCCGGACGGAAGCACAAGCGCCCTGGCTCCCTGCATCAATCGAATCACCTCATCCGGTGAACATACACCTTCAAACAGTACCCTTTCTTCCAATCCAAGCTCCATGACCAATTCCTGCGCATCGTTCATCAACTCTCCGTCACCGATCATTCGAAATTGCATGGCTTCCCCCACAAACGCATCGGCAAACGCACGGATCGCCTGCAAAGGATGCTTCTTCGGAACAAAGCGTCCGCAATACAGCAGATAATCCCCACCCAACTGAGCCGGACAAAATCGTATGGTATCGACTCCGTAATGTACTTCACGGATCTTCGCTTCAGGAGCTCCCAAACGAATCAATTGCCGGCTCATATCTTTTGAGACCACGATCAACGCCGAAGCATATTCAAACAATTCCGCGTATTTTTTTCCTTGCGTACTCAGTACGTCCTGACGGTAAGCGTCGTACCCGTGAAAGTGCACAATCAGTGGAATTCCCGCCTCTCTGCATACATCCAGCACCTCTACTCCGGTCGGTCCGTATTGTACCAAAACAACTCCCACATTTTCCTCCCGAAACGAATCCCGCAAAGCATCAGCCGGTGTTTTCCTGCTGCGGTACCACTTGTTCCGAACCGGAATCTCCTCGAAACCTACTCCACGATCACGGGAGATAACTGTCGGAAGAAAACCTTCACTGTACAACAGTAAGTCGAACGGAAGTGCATCTATCTGTGCATGAATAAACGTTTCCGAGTATTTTCGGCAATTCGGTGATATGACGGCCAGTCTCCTGCTCATTCTTCCGCAATTCGGACCGTACCAAGGTACTGCCGGCTAATAATACTGTCCCGTTTTTCCGGTTTTGTTGGTGTTTTGATCAGGTAGATTTCTACACTTCGCACCGTTTCCAGGCCTTGAACTTTGGTTCTCCACAAATCCCAGTAGGCCGTTAATTCGCCGGCCAGTTGTGCAGTGTCGCCTTCCGCTACTTTCGAGGCAATCCGTTGCTCAAACGGGCGAATATTCTCCCATCGAAAATGCTGTTCCTGCCCCAATTTTTGCACATCCACCTCTCGTCCGTCTCCATCAATCGGGTGCATTTCCAGCAACTCAACATAAGGTGGTACGACCGAAGAATACGAAGGGTACGTTGAAAAAGGCCAGGAACTGATCTGCAGAATCCCAAGTGTGAGATTCATTACAATGAACATACCGCCAACATACAAGAGCGGCATCCGCATGAGGGTCGGCATATCAGCCCGAATTTCCGGTAGCGGCTCCCGTTGTTTTCCACGAAGACGTAACGACCATTTTCGCCAGTCGATGTAAGAAAGATGCATCCTGCGAAGATTCGCAAAATCAATGTAAAGGAACATGCCTGCAATCAAATGCAGGCTCCATGAACTGATGAGGGCCAATCCACGCAAGACCGGTTTCACAATGAACAGCGGATAAATGATCTCCATGATCAACACTCCAATTGCCCCGAAACGCAACAAAACCGGGTATTCATCAATCCTGAAAGCAGCAACCGTGTCGTAATGCTCCACCCATTCGAGCAAGATCTGGTTGTGCAAATTGTCGCTGAGGGCCCAGTACAATCCGGTATCCCACAGCTTATGAAAGCCCGAGCAACAATAGATGATCGCCATCAGGATCCAGGTCATCCGGAGCGGAAGCCCGTATTCAAAGGAAGCTGCTTTCGGCAGCCCCTTTTTGCGCTTCAGCCATGCATCAATGGAATAGGTATCCGCACAACGACTGAAAGCCAAAAGGATCGGCACCCAAACCATTATATGCGAGTGATTCAGCTTTCCGAAAAAATTGGGCACACCCCACAGGTAAAGTGCTACCGGAAGGTAAAGGAACAATGCGATACGTGTTTTGAAACCAACGAGGATCAACCATGCCAATACGGTAGCAATAATCGCCATTGTTCGATAGATCTCCGGACTGATCGGAAGCCAGTCGACCAACCAGCCAATGAAAGGAAGCCCCACACGTGCCGAGTGCGGCAAGTGGCTCCATTGAATATATGATCCGAACACGTCCCCATTGATAGACATCAGGATCAAAAGAAAGGCGATGATCCTGAAAATGGCCAGGTTTTGCGGAGAACCAGGTTCAAAAACGAACTCACGAATTGTACGGATCGTTTGTTCCTTCCGGTAATAAATAAGCGCCGCCAGGTGCATTAAAATCACAATGATCAATCCTTGTGAAAGCATGAGTTGTACCCGGAAAAATTCGTCCGGATCCGTGAAATGACTTTCCAACTGATAATAGACTACAGCAAAAACACCGATGTAAAGGCAAAGAACCACCACATGCAACAAAAGGCCCTTTACATACGAATCAAATCCAAACAAACGACGCACCAACCACGTGTTGCGGATCAGCTTCAATAAGTCCCGGCCAAAAGACTTCAGTCCGTTTCTGAATAATAAAAGATGCGTGAAAAGAATCCACGTAACCCTTGTTTTTACAAAAATGATAGAGACCAAGAACAGCAAAGGAATCCACTGAATATAGAGGTCGTCAAGAAAGATGTTTGCCACGCGCTTCGATCCCTCTTCTGTTTTGTATGCTCTTATCAGAAAGAAACGAAGGAAGGCCCATAGAAACAAAACGGGAATCGCATAAATCAGCCAGGGGATCGACAATGAAAGCACCCAGAGAAAAGCCAGAAAACCGAACAATTCCAGGGGCAACAGTACACGAATAAATTTCCCTGTCGCTTCCTTTCCCAGGCGTGTTGCCACCGTTCTTGTTTCACTCAGCAGGTCGTTGTCGTGATCCTTCAACTGGTGAAAGAGAATGTTGCGCAGTCCTGAGATCAACTGCCAGGAAGAAAGGACGATCAGAAACAGATACACCCCGGAATAATGCCTGTCCGCGACCATGTAAAAGGTCCAGGAAGCAAGTACAGCCGGAACCACATGTGCATACAAGGCATCCGTTATCAATCCTGCAATTCCGCGTTCTTTCAACCGGAAAGGAGGGAAGGCATAGACCACGAACAAAAGGAATTCCAGTGCAATCAACACCAAAGAGATCCCATCCCATGGCAGGTAACCCCACGGCAATAGTGCAAGAGCGGTAAACAGTACAAAAAGCCCTGTCAGTTGCC
>JBNKYR010000150.1:0-9763 GCA_050300995.1 Crocinitomicaceae bacterium
ACGGACAAGGTGAACAACTTCACTTTTCAGTGAGATCCGTAGACATGCACAAATTGATTTTCTCACCGGATGTTTACCAGGTCGAACTGGATATCGAAGGAGGACGCAAAGCAAACGCGATCATCCAGGAGTTGCAGATGCACCCAGTGACAGATACGGCAATGCACGTGGATTTCCTTGAAATGAAAGATGACAAGCCAGTGAAGGTAAGCCTTCCGCTTCGTACTGTTGGTTCTGCAATCGGTGTGATGAACGGAGGTAAACTTCGTCAGCCTTACCGAAGCCTGCGTGTAGTTGGACTTCCGGGAGATCTTCCGGATGCAATCACCGTAGACGTTTCCAAGCTTCGTATTGGTCAGGCAATCCGTATTTCAGACATCCAACTTCAGGGAGTTGAATTCCTTGAGCCTGCAAACGCAGTTGTTCTGAGCGTTAAAATGGCACGTGGTGCTGTTGCTGACGTTGAGGATGATGAGGAAGAAGGAACTGAAGAAGGAGGAGCAGAAGCACCTGCAGCGGATGCATCTGCTGAAGGTGGAGAAGAATAAAACAATTCATTCCAACAAGATAAAAACCCCGGCGATATCGTCGGGGTTTTTTAATGCCTTAAAGATGCGTTTCGGAGGCGTTTCTTAGTGTTTGATCACCACCTTCTTCACTACGAATTGCTGACCGGATCGGATTACGGCGTTATAGATTCCCTCACTCAGATGACCTATCTCAATGGATGTTTGTACTTGCAATGACTGAGAAAGGCACAATTTTCCCTGTGCATCATACAGGAAAAATTCCAGACCGTTTACATTGCCTTTAAGCGAAAGAACCGATGTTGCCGGGTTCGGATAGATTTCGATCCCTATAAGTTCTCCCGAATGGTCAAGTCCGAGATCATTGATATAACGTTGTCCGTCACTCATGAACTGATTGCTCAAACCGGCATTGTTGATCGCCCGGACTGAAAGATAGTACACCTGATCATAGACCGGATTGCTTAAAACAGTAGATAAAACAGCGGAGGCCTGGTTGGTCCACGGATAAACATCGTCCAGGTTTGGAAGACTCCCAATGGCGACGTCATACGACGCGATATCGGAATGAATATCTACGGCATTCCAGTTTGCTTCCAGCGTTGAAGTCGTGAAGGTATCTATGTCGTTCGATGGACCATCGTAGAGATAATCTATTGTTGGCGGAGTAAAATCGAGCAGGAAGGTTTCCATTGTTGGCAGGGACCAGTTTCCGGCAGCATCAAGCGCCAGTGAACGAACCATTCCCGAAGGGATCGCACTTTCACTTTCGATGTTCAACAGATCGGTGAATCCTGCCGGCAGGGTGGTTTGGGTTCCGCGAGAGGTATAAACCCGGACATTGTCAAACCTTGCTGCACACCCGCCTGTGCGAAGCGAGATAAAAGAACCACTCGTGAGTGGCGTAAGATCTTCCCATGAAGCACTGAGTACACCGTCAATGTATACGCGGATAAGGCCGTCCGTCGGATTGTAAATTGTTTTGACGTTGTAGGTCTGCCCCTGGTTTACAGTAAATGGCACGTCCTCCTGGAGGGTAAAAACGTCATTATCCACCGAGTAGATCTGGAGCTTGTTGTCGTTTTCGCGCAGGTAAATAAAGTACGAATTACCCCGGTTCGGCAGGTTTGGGTTGTCACAGAAGAAGTGGATACCCGCGCGCTGGTTGGATGAGGTGCTGGTGATCGTCTGGTTCCATTCGTAGAGGTACAGGAAGGATGCTGTCTGCTCAACAGCCATGTACGTGTTGGAATTCTGTTCGGTATCATCTGAAAACAGGTATTCGCCATTACTGACAGAATAGGTTCCTGTTACCGGATACCAGTTGGCATCGCCATCTTCAAACGACTCGAAAGCAAATCCGTAAGCACCATCGGAGGACCAGTCATTGTCAGCGATACTTTTTCGTGCGGCCAGGTAAAAACGATCTGAAATAGCACTTTGGGCATCGATGTCTGTATAGTCGACCGTAAAATCATCCGTATACCACAGGCCATTCTGAGTGATGGTCGTTACCGGCGGAGTGTCGTCGGGCGTGGTTTCTGTAAAATTGACTACCCAGCCAGGTGCCGTGGTGTTACAATCACTGCGGAATTCCAGCAGAAGTGAATTTCCACTTGAAATAATGACTCCTGGTGAGCTGGTTCCCGTATAGATGCCGATCAATGGGTCATCGAGAGAATCTCCATCATAGATGTAGAGGTAATCCCAGTTGGTTTCCAGATCGAATGCAGTGAACTCGAGTGTAATGGTTTGTGCGGTTGGAGGTTGAATGAGCCAGAGTTGTCGCTGATCATCCGGATAATTGCCGGCAGCTCCTCCTGTATCGTAAAGGGTTCCCGATGTTGATGTTATAGTTATGACCGATGGCGGATCATTGATTAGCTGATAGTAATGTTCCCAATCCCAGTTGATGCCCGGATCCACGTGTGTTTGATTAGGGAAATGCTGGTGTCCTTTGATCTTGATGCAGCCACCGAGTACATTGGTGCCGGAACTGGCCGGGCCGTCAAAAGTGCGCAATGGATTGATGCCATATCCGCTGTTGACAATGTCGCGTGAAAGATCTGCAGAACTGACATACATGGCTTCGGTGTACCAGGACGGATTACTCACATATCCTTCGTGTTCGTATCCGATGGTGTATGAATTCTCAGTGCCAACGTGCCAGGCCTTGTCTGCTTCTGAGACCATTTGAGTAACCTGTCCGTCAGAGCTCCTGATCACATAGTGCGCAGAGACACTTGCACTGCAGTTTTGAAACCATGAAATACACCCCGAATAAGTTCCTTGTACTGTATGGATTGTAATGGCAGAAACAACATCCGTGACGTCTCTGAAACTAAAATTACATGAATCAGCAGGATTCCACGTAGCCGGACCATATTCTATGGATTTCGTAAGCTGAGGGGCGGCGTAGATTTCTCCTTTGTCGGAAGTGATGCCTTGTGAGGTGAAGTTGATCTTGCGTCCGGAAAGCACTTTATAGTTCGCTGTGCCAAACAGAGCGGGAAGGTCAAAGCCTGCGGCCGGAAATCCATAAGAGGCGGCTTTTTCCGGGTCGTTCATGAACTCAAGAATCCCGTAGGCCTGAAGATCGAGTGCCAGTTGGTTAACCAGGCCGGAATCCGGAATTTCCGAAAGTGCGCGCAACACCAGGCGGATGGCGGCGGCATCGTGTCGGTTCTGAGGTATTCCGACCTCATAAGCCATTAAAGTATTGAAGGTAGTGGCGTATGCCATAATTTGCTGCGCTGCGGATTGTTTTTGCTCGGCCACAGAGATTCCGGACATGATAGCGACTGTTACACCATTCTCACGAAAATACCCCTGTCCATTATCATGAAGTCCCATAATTCCGTATGCTTGTGGCATTCCCGTGCAACTGGCCGCCTGTCCACTCAGATGCTCCATGCGGGTATTGGTCCATGCCACAGCTTCCAGCAACCCTTCCGGAATGTAGGGATTGGCAGCATAAGCCGGCTGAAACAGATTTTGTGCATGAACGAGCGCGGAAAGGCTCAGCAGCGTCAGTAGCAGGATTGTCTTCATATCAGGTTGTTAGTGAAGCACAAAGATAAGCAAAGGGTGGGGGAAAATAGTAGAATTCGGTCCGACAAATTACTCGGCAGGGATACTTCGTTTTCGAATTTCCTGTGGATTGGAGTCGGAATGGATGAGCGCCTGTGCATTTTTCCGGAGTTGTTTTCCGGACAGGAATTGCGCGACATAGATACGTTTGCTTGTACCCGGAGCCAATTGAAAATGGAGACCCTCTTCTTTTTTCAATGGTTTTCCGTTCACCTCCCAGTTGACAGAGAAGCCGTCTGCATCACTTCCTTCATTGGTTACAAGCAGGTACGTGCCTTTATCATCTTTGCGTAACGAAGTAGAAAAATATTTCGGGAACAGCGAACTCTGAAAGTTCAGACGGTAGTTCGAGAGGGGAGTCCATTTGCCGGAGTCCGAATTCCATGTCTCGGGGAGACAATCCCATACCACTTCTTTTTCCTGGGTTACTTCAAATAAGCGTGCAACATTTCCCATATTGACCAGGAAGTGTCCATCAGGTAAATTCTGCGCATTTCCCATTCGGTCCGATGCGGCTGACATCAGGCTGTCAAAGGCACAGGAAAATTCCCAAACGATCTTTGAAGGTTCCTTTCCGGGACCGGTTTCTGAAAATACGACCACCGAGGAGGCCCGTCCACGATCATCGTTGTTGAATACGAGGATATTGCCATCTCCTAGAGGAGTAGCAGCATGTTGTTTCCGGAAAAAACCTATGGCAGCTTTTGTGGTGTCGGATGGGATCTTATCACCATAGGAGCGCAACACTTTTCGGGTATTCCTGTCAACCACCAGTACGGCGTTCAGGTCTCGAAACCCCACATAGATTTGCTGATTGTCTTCACTGACGGCAAGTGAATTGGAGTGCCCGAAGGTATTTCCATAGAAGACTTTTTTACCAACCTTCAGGAGGTCATCATCCTGCACATACGTGCGGGAACTCCAGGTCCATACCGTATCCCCCTGAGGGTTGTATTCGATCACCACCGATACCGGGATCTTATCAATGGATAAATCATCAAGCTGCAGTGATTTCATCTCATAACTCTTACCGAGTACAATGAAATTGCCGTTGGGAAGCTTCGTGAATTCATGGTGATAGAATTCGGTAGAATCATGGGAAACACTGCTGTTAGCAGGGGTGGTCCAGACCCGCGATCCGTCAATGTTGATCTCTACGCATTTTCGCAAGGTCAGAAAGGTCAGGGTTCCGTTGCCGGTCATTTTCAAATCCCTCAGACGATCTTCGCGAAGGCCACGTTCTATCGGCGGCAGGTACCAGACGGGCTCTCCCTTTCGGTTGATTGCCACGCCGTTTTTGTCAAGAAAGATCACTCCGGGAAGTACTTCGTGTGCCCCATGGTTAATGATGCGAAACCGGTACGTTTCAGGATCCACAGAAAGGATTCTGCCAATGGAGAAGTGGCGTTCTTCCGTCTCATGGATCATTGTTCCCTCACTGTTGTAGGCCTGCACTTTCCAGCGATAAATTCCTCCGAATTTCAGGTGGTTGATGATGGTTACATGTGTCGAATCCCATTGTTGCCACTCGGTCATCAGCATGTCTTCGACCTGTGTCAATTGAAAGAGGTAACGTTCTGCCCCGGGGACTTCTTCTGTTTCAAAAAGTACCTGCGTATAATTCAGAACCGCGGCTTCTGCCGGTTGAAACTGTTGCGCGAATCCGGGGATGAGGTAAAGCGTGGTGAGAAGGATGATCAGGTAACGCATCAGTATTTAAGATAAAGTCCTTTTTCCGTACGGTAGTCGATAATTGGCTGAAACGGCCCGAATTTGTGCTGGCTTTCCGGGAAGGGGTCGTCGTAAGGTCCGAAAGGATAATCCACGTATTTGGTGCCCGGATCTTTGTAATCCGACCCTCCGCTCACCGGACGTTCGTGTTCTTCACTGTTGATATAGGCAGCTACATCAAAGGCCTCTTCATCGGTGAGTTTGGGCTTCTGCCATGAAGCAATCTCGAAGGGCATGTTGGCCTTAATGAAACGGGCTGCCTTAATGATACGGAACATGCTGGATCCGGGCTGATAACCATAGGTTCCCCACAACGGTGGATATTCGTAACCGGATTTATCGGGCAGCCATTTTCCCTGTCCGTCTTCCATGTGACAACTGATGCATTCCCGCAGGAAGATCTCCTTTCCTTTGACAGGGTCTGCCGGCCTGTCAGGGAATTCGATGGAGATTCCTTCCGATCCTACTGCTTTTGATCCGATCGGAATTCCCTCTCCCAGGAATTTGATGTAGGAAACGATTGCAATCATTTCTTTGGAATCGAGTGGAAGCGGATCGCCGTTGTGTGGACGCTCCACACAGTTGTTTACACGCTGCTCGATTGTTAGTACGGCATCTTCCCGTGAACGGTATTGCGGATAGTTTCCGTACGTACTGAAAAAATTAAACCCGTAAGGACGTGTTCCGGCATCCAGATGGCAATTCGTACAGTTCATTTTGTTCCCCAGGTACTGTCCTGCAACTCCATCCGGTCCGATGTAATAGGCCGTTTTTTTGATCAATGCCAAACCGTAGCGGATCATATCGCCTTCAGGGCCTTCGGGGATCGCACTGGTGTCGGGACCGAGGTATACCTCCTCTGCTTCTACAACCGGAGAAACTTCCGTGGAAGTGTCATTATCGGTGCAGCGCCATATGAGCAAAAGCATAAGTAGAAATAAGGAAATTCGCCCCATGAATTGTGTTGTAGGTGCAGCAAAAGTAAGTATTTTGTGGCGGTATTCGTGAACGAGCATGTGGAAGTCGATACTCATAGTCCTGTTGATACTGTGTTCCCGGGAGCTCGGCGCACAGGTATTTCCCCGTGATAAAGACACTCTGAATTATACTTCGATCCTTTTCAGTTTTCCGTGGGTGGAGAACACAAATAATTATCTTATTGAAGTGGAAGCCCTTGGCGAGCGGCCGGTGAATTTTCTGTATGCATTGAACAGTAACAAGAAGGTCCTGGACGGATTTGTTTTCGGAACTCCGTACCGGTGGCGGTATCGTGCTGAAGAGGGAGAAATGAAGGAATGGAGTCCGTATCGGAGCTTTTACATCGGAGATTCACCATACATTGATACGGCATACTATCATTACCGTGGTAAGCGAAAAAAACGGGGTCAGGGTGAACCCGGATTGCTGTTTTTCGATTATGGGCGTATTGCAACGAACCGGGCAGGAGCAGCGTATTTTTTTCTCCCGGATTTTCCCTTCGTACGGCCGCAAAGTCTGGTGCGCGATCTGAAGATGACGAACAGGGGCACTCTTACTGCTCTGCTCGACAGCAATGCATGCGAATTTGACCTTGATGGAAATATCCTTTGGCGCGCTCCGGATGACGGAAAAATCAGCGGGGAAGGCCGGGAACGATATCATCACAACCTGACGCGGTTGGAAAACGGAAATTACCTTGTCCTTGGTACGGATCAGGTAAGCCGTAAAGCACCGGACGGAACTTCGATGGAAGTGGATTTTGGGACCATCATCGAATACAAGCCTGACGGTACCATCGCCTGGAGTTGGAACAGCAAAGACTATTTTTCGGATAAGGATCTGTTTTGCCGTAAAGGGCGTGATGGTCTTTACGACGTGAAGACCCATTTAAATGCAGCGACTACGGATGGCACGTACGTGTATGCAGGATTCCGGGACATCAGCCGGATCGTTGTGATTGAGAAGAAAACCGGAAAAGTGATTGCCTCTTACGGAGGATACGGTTATCCGTCCGAACCGCATTCGGCAACCGGATTCTTTCGTAGACAACACGATGCCACACGTCTTTCGGATGGTAATCTGGCGGTGGTTAACAATGATTCGGTCATGGACCCGAATGTGGTTTCCAGTCTGGTCATTTTTAGTCCAATCAGTGCTGATTGGCCACAATCGGAAAAAGTATTTGAGTTCCCTTTCAATTACGACACCCTGTTTAACGGCAAGAGCGTGAAAACAGGAAACCTGACGGAAATGCGAAACGGTAATCTACTGGTGAATATGGGAACGATCCCGCGTTGCTTTGAGGTAACACGCAAGGGAGACCTGATCTGGGATCTGAGCATTGAACGATACGACACGAATCATCGGATGTGGCTTCCGTTTCCGCAGTACAGGGTGAGTTTCAGTTCTTCACTTTATCCGTATGAAATGACGGGTCGCGTAACTTCAGATTCCTGGGAAAAAGATATGCGGAAGATCAGTGTAAAGGTCTGGAATGTCGGTTCGGAGAGCGATACTTATACGGTTCGATTGAAAGCCCCGAAAGATCAACCTCAGATCACTCATAAAACAAAACAGATTGATATCCCTCCCGGTGAATCCCTCGAAATCACCTTTAGTGTGCGTGTGGAAGACGCTTTGGAAGTAGAATTGACCGGGGCACATTGTCGTTATCCATTGTATATGAGTGTGGAAAGTTCAGCGGGTGAACGGTAATGTATTTTGTTAACATATTTTTTTAGTGTAAATTCGCCTTGAACTAACTTCAGCTGCGATGAAAACAAATTTTACCAGACTTGCTTTGGCTGGGCTTCTATCCATATACATGGGAAGTACAGCATCAGCACAGTGTCTTATCACAACAGGGCCTACCAATAACTGTTCTTACGGAGATGCCATTGATATTTTGACGATCAACGGCAACACGGTTTCCAATTCGGGATGTAGCAGCCCTTCGGGCTATACCGCGTATACGACCCCAACCTGGAACTTTACGCTTGGATCAAGCTATCCACTTACGGCGAGCCTCGGTGGGGGTACTTACAATCAGGGCCTTGCCATTTGGATTGATCTTAATGCAAACGGGCAGTACGAAAGCACCGAGCAGGTGTACGCCTCTACTTCTGCCGGACTTACACAGACGGGAACTGTAACCATTCCTGCAGCAGGAACACCAGGTCTTACAGTAATGCGTGTAATGTGTGCTTATAACACTTCTATCCCGGCAGCAGATGCATGTACCTCCAATCAGGGGGGGTATGGTGAAACGGAGGATTATCCGGTAATGCTTTCTTCGGCGGTACTTACGGACGATATTGAAGTAACCAGCATTATTAAGCCCGTTGATGCCACTTGTGGAAGTGCAACCGATTCATTGATCGTTCGTGTAACGAATGTCGGAACGAATCCAACATCAACTTTCCAGTTGGATGCTGTCCTTTCCGGGATGCTTACCGGAAGTTATTCGGCGACCGTGGTGAACCCGATCCCGGCAGCAACTTCCGTAGATGTTTTCTTGACTACGTTGGATACTCAGGCCGGCGGAGCATTAACGATCAATGCAACTGCAACGTACTCAGCAGACCTTAACGCAACGAATAATACCCTGAATACTACGGTAAACCTGATGGATGCCACCCCATTGGTTATTACAGGACCATCGTCGGTTTGTTCCGGTGATAATGTCCAGTTAACGGTGAACACCACGACGGGAGTGGAAAGCACACAGTGGTACATGGACGGTGTATTGTATGATACATCCTACATGACGATGACGGGGGTGATGACGGCTGATGCACAGTTCGTGGCGACTTCCAGCAACACTTGCCGTGCTGCGGATACGCTTGATATTCTGGTAATTCCTACGCCAACAGCTTCATTTACATCGGTTGTGTCGGGTGGATTGGTAGATTTCACCGGTACAGCTACGGATTACGATACGATCGTATGGGATTTTGGTGATGGAAACACAGGCAATGGATTGACTCCATCAAACACCTATGCTGCAAATGGCTCTTACTATGTATGCATGTCGGCTATCAATGCATGCGATACTGCAACGTTCTGCGATACTGTTTATGTAACCACGTTGAGTGTTGGAGAGTATGCGCTTGCTGAGGTGAGTGTTTACCCGAACCCATCAAGCGGGCTGGTGAATATCAGTCTGGCACATCTTGAAGGCCTGAACGGAACATGGTTCCTGGTAGACATGGACGGAAAGATGCTGGAGTCCGGAGAGGTGAAAGTGCAGTCGGAAAAAGACGTGCTGACTATTTCGCTGGAGCCTTATCCGCATGGTAGTTACATCTTCCGTATCGAAGGAAGTGCAGGAGAAGAATTTAAGGTGAACCTTGTTAGAAACTAGGAAAACCAAGGATATAAAAAAAGGCTCACCACTGGTGAGCCTTTTTTTATATCAATACTTTCGGCGGATTCTT